>JAPOYZ010000328.1 GCA_026706325.1 Candidatus Aminicenantota bacterium | reverse complement strand
CGTGGCGAGTTACCTGAGCTCCAACGACCTCCGGATTTATTTCGGCCTCGGCCGGCAACGGGAAGTCAAGAGCGTCGAGGTGCGCTGGCCGAGCGGCAGGCAGCAGGTTCTATCGAATTTATCTGCCAATCAGATCCTGAAAGTCACGGAGCCGTAGTCTCAACGCCCGCCGGCCGGCTCCGAGTACCCTGCATTGCTGGCTCGGGAGGCATGTTTCCGTGACTTGGCCGGATCACCGGTCAAAGCGAACAACCGGGCCAGCCGGTGGTGAGCCTCTCCATGTCCGGGGTCAAGTTCCACGACTCGCAGATAGGAACGGATCGCCTCCTCCGGTGAGCTCTTGGCGTCGAACGCCCGGCCCCGTTCCAGGTAGACGTCCAACTCGAACCCCAAGTACTTGCCGGAAGCCGAGAATCCGCCGGCGTGGGAGAGAGCCGCATCCAATTCCGCGAGGGCCGAGTCGGGTTTACCCGTAACGCGAAGAGCGCGTGCCAGTTCCAAACGGCCTTCCGGCACTGCCGGACTGATTTCCACGGCCTTCCTGAGCAGCTCGACCGCCTTCTGCAGTGCGCCCTCCTGCAGGTAGACGGAACCTGCCTTGCGGACCATGTCGGAGGTGGCCCCGTTCGCTGCGATGGCGCGTTCCAGCCGGCTGAGCGCCTCTTCCGTGTCTCCCTTATCCAGGTGCGCCAGGCCCAGGTAGTAGTGGGCTTGAGCCAAGTCCGGGTCCAGCATGGCGGCCGACTCGTGCTGCCGGATCGAAAGCCGGAGATCGCCCGACTGGCGATTCACCTCTCCCAGGAGAGAGAGCAGTTCCGGCGTCTTCTGAGTGATCTCGAGGCGCTCCTCCAGCGTTTCCCGGGCCTTGCGGATCCGGCCCAGATCGAGATAGACGCGGGCCAGGTGGAACCGCGCGCTGGTATTCCCGGGATCGAGGGATAGTGCCTGCCTGAACTCGCCCTTCGCTTCGCCGATCATGCGGTAGGATCCCAGGAGACGGTAAGCGTAACCGAGCATCAGGTGGGCGCCGGCCGACCGGGGATCGAGGGTGATCGCCGTCTTGAACTGCTTGATCGCCTCCTGGGACCTCCCCTGATTCAGATTCCTGGAACCGCGCCGCAACGCCTGTTGGGCATAAGCCTGGTTTGCGGCCCTCCGCTCCAGGTTCCGGATCACGACGTAACCCAGTCCGGGATCGACGAAAAGTGCCGTTGAGCCAAGCGTCAGTCCTTCGACCCGCCGTCGCAAATCACTGCTGAGATCGCCGATGGACATGCGGCCGAGATACCCGCCGCCGGCCGCCGTGGGGTGGTTGGAATTCCGGCGCGCAACTTCGTCGAATCGAGCGCCCGATTTCAGTTCGGCCAGAACCTCGTTCAATTGGGATTGGGTCGAAACGGTGATGATCTGCAGATCGACCGGCGAGTCGTCCTGGATGGTCCCGGCCAGGCAAAGCGGCGAAACCAACCAGAACAGAGTGACATGGGCGAGTCTTCGTGACACCGAGTCGATCTTAACAGTCCGACCGTGAACAGGGGACAGTCTGGATATAGGGGACAGGATACGACCGTGAACGGAAACAGGGGACAGTCTGGTTTTAGGGGACAGTCTCTGCGTCCCCCTCTTCTTTTTCGCGGTTTGCCGGAAGAGCCGAAGACAGCAGGGGAGAAGGCTGCGGGACAAGAACGTTCGCCTTATTCCCGATTCGCCTCCCGGCGATCACATAGGCTATCCTGCCCTCATTCGCCAGACCGCTCCTACAGTTTCTGGAGAGATCATGTTTCGAGGCGTGACCACGCGAATTCTGATCGTTCCGGCTTTGACCCTGTTCCTATCCGTGTTCGCAGCCATGGCCCAGCCAGATTGGGAACCCGGCCCCGCACAGTATCAGGTCAAAGTCAAAATCAACGTGAAGGTTCCCATGAGGGACGGGATCAATCTCTCCGCCGACATCTACCGTCCCGACGCGCCCGGGAAGTTCCCCTGCCTCCTGCTTCGGACCTACTGGGGCAACAACATCGGTCCGCTGAAGGTGCCCTGGGGCCTCTACTTTGCCCGCCGCGGCTACGGAGTCGCCCTGGTGGATGTGCGCGGGCGCTACGACGCCGAGGGGGTCTGGGAACCTTACGTCGATGAACCGCAAGACGGCTACGACACCCAGCAGTGGCTGGGACAGCAGGAGTGGTGCAACGGTTCGGTGGGGACGTTCGGACGCTCCTACGACGGTTTCACGGCCCTGATGTCGGCTCCCCTGGGCAGCCCCTACCTGAAATGCATGGTTCCGGCGTCCAACCAGCAGACCAACTTCGGCCATCTCTACAATGACGGCGTCCCCCAGTTGGGCGTGATATTCATGGCTGGAGTCTTTCTCGCGGGCCATACCTTGCAGCCGAACATCTCCCGTTTCGCCCATGGAGAAGTGACGGTGAATTACGAGCAGGTCTTTCGCCGGCTCCCCCTGATGACGGCCTTGGACGACTTGCAGGAAGGTTCCTACTACAAGGATTGGCTGAGCCACTGGAAGTATGACTCGTACTGGAAGGCCTATGGGGTCAAGGAAAAATATGGCCGGATCACGGTTCCGGCCTATTTGATGAGCGGCTGGTACGACAACCTGGTGCACGAAGCGTTTCGCAACTTCAAGGGCATGCGCGAAGAAGGCGGATCGGAAACCGCGAGGAAGGGAACCAAGATCCTGGTGGGTCCCTGGGCTCACGGCGGCTATCGCATGGCGGACGGAAAGACCGTCACCTTCGGCGACGGTGCCGATCTGAAGTCCGTCCACCTGCGATGGTACGACTATTGGCTGAAGGGGATCGAAAACGGAATCGACCAGGAAGCGCCGATCCGCATCTTCGTGATGGGAGACGACCGGTGGAGAGACGAGACGGAGTGGCCCCTGGCCCGGACCAAGTGGACCAATTTTTTCCTTTACAGTAGCGGGAACGCCAACTCTCTTCACGGGAACGGCCGGCTTTCCCTACAACCGGACAACTCGTCCGCCCCCACGGATTCCTATCACTACAATCCCCACGATCCGGTGCCGACGCTGGGAGGCCAGATCTCGACCCACGGCGATCTGAAAGGTCCGAGAGACCGGCGTCCGGTGCAGCGAAGGGACGACGTGCTCGTGTATACGAGCCAGCCGCTGGAGCGGGACACGGAAGTCACCGGGCCGGTCGAGCTGAGGCTGTACGCAGCCTCGACCGCCAGGGACACCGATTTCACGGCGACCCTCACCGACGTCTATCCGGACGGGCGCGCCATCCACATCTGCGAGGGCATCGTGCGGGCCTCGTTCCGGGAGTCTTTGGAGAATCCAAGCCTCATCGAACCGGGCAAGATCTATGAGTACCGGATCAGCCTCTGGGAGACCAGCACGGTCTTCAAGGCGGGCCACCGGATCCGGCTCGAAGCCTCCAGCAGCAATTTCCCCCGCTATGCGAGAAATCTGAATACCGGCAACCGCCTGGGAACCAGCGCCGAAACGAAGATCGCGGAGCAGACCATCCACCATGACCCCCGGTACCCGTCGGCCTTGGTGCTTCCCGTCATTCCTCGATGAAGATGGCGGGAGACCGGTGGGGATTCTGAAAGGACGTTGGTTTGAAGATCAGCGACATCAAGACGACCTGCTTGAATCTGCCCCATCGGGAGCCGGAATTCGTCTCCACCGGATATCGTCTCGGGACGACCGAGATTCTCATCGAATTGGAGACCGACGAAGGCGTCACCGGGTTGGGAGAGTCCATCTGCCGGCCCAATGCGCAAGTGATCGAAGCCGCCATTCTGTCCGCGAAGCCGTTCTTGCTGGGACGGGATCCCAGAAACATCGAGCGCATTCTCAACGATCTGAGAAGCCTCGGGAACTGGAGCTTTTTTGAGCGCGTCGGTAACGTGATGATGGGAGGAATCGAAACCGCGCTCTGGGACATCCTGGGGAAAGTCTCCGGTCAGCCGCTCTACTTCCTGCTTGGGGGATTGCTGCGGGAGCGCATTCCCATCTTCTACTACCTTCTCCGCTTTCCCTTGGACGAGATGGTCCGGAGGGCCAGGCAAGCGGTTTCCGAAGGCTACCGGACCATCTTCTTCAAGGTCGGGGGCGATCTGAGCAACGACATCGCGGCCATTGAAGCGGTCCGTGACGCCGTTGGAGGGAAGGTCAATATCCGGGTGGACGCCAACGAGGCCTGGACCCCGGGGACGGCGATCCGCTTCATCAAACAGGTCGAGAAGTTCGATCTCGAGTGGGTCGAGGAGCCGGTGATCATCAACGATCTGAACGCCTTGGCCCACGTTCGGCGTTCGGTCAGCACCCCCATCGCCGCCAATCAGTCCTCCTGGACCCTGTACGACGCCAAGCGAATCCTGCAGGCCAATGCCGCCGACGTCCTGGTCGTCGACCAGTGGCAGATGGGCGGGTTGCTCTCCTACAAGAAGACGGCGGCATTGGCGGAGGCCTACGGCGTCGGGGTCAATCATCATTCCTGGGGTGAAACCAGCGTGGGCCACTTCGCCGGCTTTCACGTGGCCGCCTCCAGCCCCAATTTCCTCTACGCCAATCAGAGCTATCTCTCGATGCGGGACGAAGATATCATCCAGGGAGGCCCGCCCAAGGTCGAGCAGGGATGCGTGGAGATTCCGCACGGTTCCGGGATCGGGGTCGAGCTGGACCCGGAGGCGGTAGGCAGAGCAGCCGAGCGTTATCGGCGTGACGGGCCCTACGCGGCCCGCGAAGGGCGTGAAGATCTCCCAGTCACCCTCATTCCCCAAATGTAGGTTCCACTCATGAACAAACCCGGCCGCCAAGGCGACTCTTCGTTGAACCTGGATCAACTGGATCGGAATGAGCCCTCCTGGCAGCGTGCCGCCATCGGCTTCATCCTCATATTCCTGGCAGTGGGCGTCTTCTATATCTTCTGGATTCTCCTGTTTCGCCTGGTTTCTCCATGAACGAGATCCTTTGGCCTCTGGTCGCCCTCTATCTGGTCGTCGTGGTGGGGATCGGCGTCTGGAGCGCCAAGCGGCGCGTTTCGACCTACGAGGACATGACCGTCGCCGGCCGGAGCGTCGGCCCCTGGCTCATCGGCTGTTCGGTTGCGGCGACCTGGATCAACGGCGTCACCCTAATCACCATTACCGGTTTCGGCAAGAGCTTCGGCCTCAGCTCCTATTGGCACACCAGCGCCGTGGGAATCGGAACCTTGTGGATCGGGATCTTTCTCATCCCCCGAATGTGGAAGCTTCGGGTCATCACCACGCCTCAGATCCTGGAGCGCTTCTTTGGTCCGACCCATCGCCTGGTGGCGCTGGGGGTGGCGATGCTCCGGGATTTCGGCGCCACGGCGGGGACCATCGGCGCTACGGCAATCGTGACGTCGTCGGCGCTCGACATCAGCATCTTCACCGCACTGGTCCTGACCTATTTCATCACCGTCCTCTACGTGGCCCTGGGGGGGATGTGGGCGGTCCTGCTCACCGACACGATCCAGTTCTTCATCATCGTGCTGGGGACGGTCCTGCTTCTGGTGCTGTCCATCGTGAATCTGGGCGGTCTCGGGGCCATGGTGGAGAAAGTCGACGAGCCGGCGCTGTTTTCCTTCACCGGCAACTTCGAGGCGCTGGAGATCCTGGGCTGGTTCTCCATGGGCTTCTTCCTGGCCTGCGGGTACCAGAGCCTGGCGCAGAGAGCCTTTTCCGCATCCAGCGCCGAGGTGGCGCGCCGTGGCTTCATCTACGGCGGGTTTCTGACCATATTGTGGTACATCATTCCGGCGCTGCTGGGGGTTGCCGGGATCGCTTTCTTCGGCAAGGACGTCGAAGCCGACCAGGTCTTCTTGAACCTCTCCGGTCAGATGGCCGGGCCCTACCTGGGGAGCATCATTTTCATCGCCATCCTGAGCGCCAACATGTCGACCTTGAGCTCCACCATCGGGACCATGGGCTCGAACGTGACCGTGGACATCTACCAGAGGTTCATCGATCCGGGCGCCGGAGCGTCGCGGATGCTGCTGGTGTCCCGATTGAGCATCTTGCTGACCGCGGTTCTGGCCTGTGTCACCTACTACTACATCCCACTCCTGCTGGAGCTCTTCTTTGCCGGGGGGAGGCTGGTGGCGGGCTCGCTGTCGCCGGTCCTGATCGCCGTCCTGCTCTTTCCGTCCATGCGCAGGAAATCCCGGACGGTGCTGGCTGCGCTGGCGGTCAGTGCGGCGGTGGTCATCGTCTCGCAGGCCGTCACACCCCGGGAGCTGAAGGCGGGCGCCAGCTTCTTCGTCTGGGCCCTCGATCCGGTGCTGATCGGCGTATTGGTGTCCACCGTAGTCCTCGTCGTCGGCAAGCGGCTGGAAAGGAGCGGCGGTTTTCCTACCGCCGAATAGGGGCGGCGGTTTTCTTACCGCCGATTGGAGCGGCGACTTTCCTGTCGCCGCCTGAGGAGGGAAGAAGGGGCGAATAAATATCGCCCCTCCGGACAGATTGTTTCTTTGGAGGCAAAAGCATCATGTTGTATCGACTCACCTGTCTCCTGCTCGTGATCGGGTCTGCCGGCTGTTCCGTTTCGGACCCGGTCGAGGTGCCGAAAGAGCCTTCGCC
>JAPOYZ010000098.1 GCA_026706325.1 Candidatus Aminicenantota bacterium | reverse complement strand
CGCACCCCCCCCGGCGCCGCTCCCATCGCAAGTCTCTTCGACGAGGCCAGCCGCCCCGGCCTTGCCCATCAAGCCGGTTTCTTGCGTACCACAGCCACTCTCTCCCTGGACTTTCGGGACCGGCCGGAAAACACCCACTCGGGGAGCGTCGTTGACCTGTCCTGGTCCCGCCACGCCCAATTGGGCGGGGCCGACTATCATTTCTCGGGCTTCGCGGTGCAGGGGCGTCAATACCTGCCTTTGGGATCCCGCCAGCGGGTACTGGCCCTGCGTTTCCTGACCTCGACGACCCATCCCGGGAGCGGAAGCCGGGTGCCCTTCTACTATCAGCCCACGTTGGGGGGGCCGCATGTGCTGAGATCCTACCGGGATCAGCGTTTCCGGGACCGGAATCTCATCTACCTCTCGGCCGAGTACCGCTGGGAGGCAGCGCCCGCGCTGGAGCTGGCCCTCTTCTATGACGCGGGCAAGGTGTTTCGGGACCGATCCGACTTCAACTTGATGGGGCTCCGGAAAAACGTGGGGTTCGGGTTTCGAATCAAGAGCCGGGACCGCGTCCTCTTCCGGGTGGACCTGGCGAGGGGCCGGGAAGGCGGGCGGGTCCGCGTCGCTGTCGGGCCGGCGTTCTAGCGGGAGGTACGGAGTTGACACACCCACGGGTCACGCCTTTGGTTCTGCTTCTGGGCTTCCTGACGGCCACCCTCCCCCCGATCCACGGGCAGCGGTTTCTTCCGGACGATCCGATCCGGGCCGATGCCGACGATCTTCCCATTCCCATGCCCGAGCCGCGCTCCCTGAGCCGGATCGTGGACCTGCTGGAGAATTCGTTCTCCAACCGCCCCGCCAAGGGAGAGGCCGTCCTCCCGTCGCAGAACGTGAACACGCTGGGAGAGGTTCCCGATTCCAGTTGGTTTCACAATCGGCTGGGAAGCCGGCCCATGAGTCCGGCCGAGTTGGCGCGAGGACCCAACCGGCAGGCGCCCGACGTCTCCCGGCCCTGGCGGATCGTCTCCGCAAAAACGGAGGGAATCACTCCCGGTTTCACCATCCGCGACAGCCGGGAAGAAACCTATTTCATCAAGTTCGACCCCTTGGAACACCCTCAATTGGCCACCTCGGCGGAGGCCATCAGCACCCGGTTCTTCCACGCCTTCGGCTATCACGTTCCGGAAAACCACCTGGTGCGGATCCTGCCCGCGAATCTGCAGGTGATGTCCGAGTCCACTCTGCGGGAGGGACGGGGCAAGAAGCGGGTCATGGCGCAGGCGGATGTGGACCGGATCCTTCGCCTGGTTCCCAGACTGCCCGACGGAAAAATCCAGGTGCTGGCGAGCCGGCTTCTTCCGGGCCGTCCCCTGGGCCCGTTCGAGTACTTCGGAACCCGGAGCGACGATGCGAACGACATCTTCCGGCACGAGAACCGGAGAGAGTTGCGAGCGTTGCGGATCTTCGCGGCATGGTTGAACCACGACGATTCCCGAAGCATCAACACGCTGGACATGTACCTTCCCCGGGGCGATCAGGGGTATGTGAAACACCACCTGCTGGATTTCGGCTCCTGCCTGGGAAGCGGCAGCATCGAAAGACAGAGCCGCCGCGCCGGCAACGAGTACCTGGTGGAGTGGCCTCCCATCCTCAAGGCGGGACTGACTCTGGGCCTCTGGGACCGGCCCTGGAGGCATGTGAAGTACCCGGAGCATCCCGGCGTCGGCCGTTTCGAAGCGGATTTCTTCCAGCCTCAGGAATGGAAACCGGAGTATCCCAACCCGGCCTTCGAACGCATGCTCCCGGAGGACGCCTTCTGGGCCGTCCGCATCCTGATGCGGCTGAACGAGGAATCGATTCGGGCCGTCGTGCGGACGGGGAAACTGGTCGACGACGAGTCGGAGGAGTACCTGGTCCGGACACTCCTGGAGCGGCGCCGGAAAATCGTTCGGCACTACCTGGCCGGGATCAACGCTCTGGATGAGTTTCGGGTCCGGAATCGAGACGGCGCCCTGGTCCTGGAGTTTTCGGACCTGTCCCTGAGGGAGGCCCCGAACAAGAGCCCAACCTACCTCTACGAATGGTCCGAATTCGACAACGGGACCCGGCAGAGCAAGTCCCTCGGCCCGGCCGGGTCGTCCGCCGTCTCCTCCATCCCGCTGCCCCCGGCCAGACCGGAATTCCTGAAGGTACGCATTCGACCCGTTTCCGACCCGGCGAAGGGCGGGTCCCACCCGGTCTGCGTCTATCTCCGGACCCAGCTCAGGATGGCCGTGGTGGGCATCGACCGCGGGAAGAGCGCCGAGCGATAGCACGGCAACCGCCGGGTTTCGCGGCGCTGAGGTCGCCCATGGCGGAAGTCGCCACAGGAACCTATACTGGTCCCATGAATCGACGCGAGCTGCTGTCGTTGATGGGCGCCGGCTTCGGCGCGGTGGGGTTGTCCGGCTCCCTGGGCGCAGCCTCCCGGAGCATGTCCGCCCCGGCGGGAACCCCGCATTTTCCGGCCCGCGCCAAACACGTGATCTTCCTCTTCCTCAACGGCGGCCTCTCCCAGGTGGACAGCTTCGACCCCAAACCGGAGCTGGACCGGCACGACGGAATACCCATGCCGGGCCCCAAGATCCGGACCGACAGCGCGACCGGCAATCTGATGAAGTCCCCGTTCCGATTCCGGCCCCGGGGTGAGAGCGGCATCCTGGTTTCGGAGATCTTCCCCCGGATCGGGGGACTCATCGACGACTTCTGCGTGATCCGTTCCATGTATTCGGACAACGGCAATCACGTGCCGTCCCTGTACCTCATGAACTGCGGCCACCAGTTGGCCGGGCACCCCTCCATGGGCTCGTGGATCACCTACGGACTGGGCTCGGAGAACGAGAATCTGCCCGCTTTCGTGGTTCTCTGCCCCGGGTATCCGGTGGGCGGCCCCCAGCTCTGGTCCTCGGCTTTCCTGCCCAACTCATACCAGGGGACTTACGTCCCGAACAACGAGATCGACCCGGAGAAACTGGTCCGCAACGTCCGCAATTCCGTCTTCACCCAGAATCAGCAGCGGCGTCAACTGGCCCTCCTGGACCGGCTCAATCGGCGCTACCTGGACCGGGTCGGACATCAACCGCAACTGGAATCGGGAATCCAGGCCATGGAGGTGGCTTTCCGGATGCAGATGGAGGCGCCGTTGGCGCTGGACGTCACGCGGGAGGAACCGGCGAATCGCACCAGGTACGGCGACACCGACTTCGCCCGCGGCTGCCTGATGGCGCTGCGCCTCGTCGAACACGGCGTGCGCATGGTCCAGGTCTTCTACGGCAAGTCCCAACCCTGGGACAGCCATGACGACATCCTGGACCACCGGATCCTGGCGGCGGACGCGGACCGGGCCATCGCCGCCCTGATCCAGGACCTGAAGGCGCGGGGCCTGTTCGAAGAGACCCTCCTCATCGTGGGGAGCGAGTTCGGGCGAACCCCGATGATCCAGAACAGCGGACTAGTGAAGTACGGCTACGGCCGGGACCACAACGTCCACGGCTACACCACGCTCCTGGCCGGAGCCGGCGTCCGGGGAGGAATGACCTACGGCGCCACCGACGACTTCGGCTTCAAGGCGGTGGAAGACCGGGTCCACCCCCACGACCTGCACGCCACGGTCCTTCACCTGCTGGGGCTGGACCACACGAAGCTCACCTATCGCTACGGAGGGCGGGACTTCCGCCTGACCGACGTGGGGGGCCGGGTGATCGGGGAGATCCTGAGCTGACCCGACCTGCTTGCGGAAATGTTTGCTGGGGGGCGTTCCGGCGGTCCCGGCTACCGATCGTTGACCGGTGGTCCGGGAACCGCCCGGATCACTCGTCGCTGTCGAATCCTACCAGCGGCCTCGACCGCGGTTTCCGTAACCACCACCGCCGCCGCCGTATCCGCCGCGGCCGCCGTATCCGCCGGACCGTCGCTCACGAGGCCTCGCCTCGTTGACCGTCAGGGTCCTGCCGCCCAACTGGCTGCCGTTCAAGGCGCTGATGGCCTTCACGGCGTCCGCCTCTTCCATCTCGACGAAACCGAATCCGCGGGACTGGCCGGTCATTCTGTCAGTGATGACGCGGGCCGACTGCACCGGGCCGAACTCGGAGAACACTTCCTCCAACTGGTCATCGTCGACCGCATAGGGCAGACCCCCGACATAGATGTTCTTCCTCATTTTCTCCTCCTAATTGCATGAAATGGAGCCATCCACCCTGAGGCGCCATCTGCAAACAGAGAGGAGCCGGGCCCGATTCTCTTTGGGTACACGATCCGATCGGTGATTCCTTAGGGAGTCTCTCGCAGGGATGAAACTAGCTCGGGCTCTCAACAACAACTTGCGGCGCTATCGGTGGAGCCCTCTGTTGAACATAACGGCGGAAGTATATGGCTTCTTTCGATTCGTGTCAAAAGTAGGGGCACCCTTTGTGGGTGCCCTCTTCGATTCCGCATCAATCGACGGCCTTAGGTTCGACCGTCCGGGCACCTCCTTGTCTTCAGGACTGCCGGACCCGAGAATGATCCGAATGAAGGGTTCTCTGCTGACCCAACTCGTGGGGAGCTACAGCAAGCCCCGCTGGCTCATTCGTCACCACCGGGTCACGACTCCCTACGGTGATGACACCTTTTGGAGACCGGAGCCGGAGGTGCTCGAAGACGCCCAGGATGACGCGACCCGCCTCGCCATCGCCGATCAGGAGCGCGCCGGACTGGACGTAATCACCGACGGGGAAGAGCGCCGGCATCGTTTCGATTCCTATTTCCTTCGCTTCCGCGGACTCGATTCAAGCCGGCTGGGCCAGTGGTCCATGGACGACCGGGACATGAGCTTCATCCAACTCGATCCGGCGTTGAAGGGGCGTTTGGGCCAGGCGTACGCGCCCCGGGTCGTGGACCAGGTAGGCTGGCCGGGACCGACCGCCCTCGAAGATCTCCGTTTTCTCAAGCGCCACACCTCGCGTCCCGTGAAGATGACCGTCATCGGTCCCCTGACGGCCGCGGCCCGCCTGGTCAACGAGTTCTACCCGGACGAGGAGGCGCTGGGCATGGACCTCGCTTCGGTCATCAACCGGGAACTGCGTGTCCTGGACGAGGAGGGCGCCGACGCCATCCAGTTGGACGAACCCGATTTCCACTTCCGGGCCGACCAGGCCTGCCGCTGGGGGACGCGGGCCCTGGACGCGGCCCTGGAGGGAATCCGTTGCACCACCGCCGTCCACATCTGTTACGGCTACGCACTGATCGGGAAGAAGCAGGTCAACCCCCGTTACGCGCAGGCGCTGGAGGCGATTGCCGGTTCCCGCGCTCAACAGATCAGCCTGGAATATGAACAGCCCGGTCACGAGCCGGACCTCTTGCGTCACTGCGGAAACAAAGAGGTCGTCCTGGGGCTGCTCAATCTGGGTTCGCGGCGGGTGGAGACGCCGGAACACATCGCCCGGCGCCTCCGGGATGCGCTGGAAGTCGTCCCGGCGGAAAGGCTGCGCGCAGCGCCGGACTGCGGCATGTGGTTCCTGCCGCGCGACGTGGCCTACGCCAAGCTGGAAGCGCTGGTGGCTGGGACCGCCATGGTCCGCGAGTCTCTGCCCTGACCCGAAACGGACAGGAGTCGACATGGAGCGGTCCGAGCCATCTTCCCTTCTGGCCCGGGCGCGGTCCCGGACGCGGGGACTGACCGTCGCCGGTACCATGCCCGTAAGCGGGTCCACGTGGTCCTTCGTCGGCGCCACCCTGCCTGAGGCGGTTCGGATTTATCGCGCATTGGGGATCGGGGCCGCAGATCTGATCGCCGTGCCGGGCAATCCCGATTCGCCGATGTTGGCGAGCGAGCAGATCCTCCGCCGGCCCCGAAAACTGGCACGGGAGATCCTGGACCTGGGCGCTCCCGTCTCCAACCTCAACTACAACTTCGCCCCCAACTTTCACGAACGGGCCATCAACCATAAAGACGCGGGCGTCAGGAAACGGAATCGGAAAGACTACCGGTCCGTGATCCAGTTCTGCAGGGCCTGCCGGATACCTTCCGTCACGGTGCTCCCGGGAATTGTGCAGGAAGGATGGACGCGGGAGAAGGCCCTGGCACTCACGGCGGAAGAGCTGCATCACATGTCCGCCATGTCCCGGAAAGAAGGAATCACCACCACATTCGAGGCCCATGTCGGGTCGATTCTGGAGTCGCCCCTGGACACTCTGACCTTCGTGCAGTCCAATCCGGAATTGAAATTGACCCTGGACTACGGCCACTTCATCTGTCTGGGCTACTCTCAGGAGCAGGTGGACCCCCTCGTCTCCTACACGGCCCACGTCCATCTCAGGCAGGCCGCCCCTCAGAAACTGCAGGCTCGATGGGACGAGGGTACGTTGGACTTCACCGGAATCATCGGCAAGCTCGCCTCGGCGACCTACACGGGATTCCTGTCCCTGGAATACGAGCACATGGAGGGGTGGATGGATCTGGACAAGGCGGACGTCTTCACCGAAACGGTGAAGATGCGCAATCTTCTGCGGTCCCTGGCCTGAATTCCCGCGGACGACGACCGGTCCCTAACAGTCCGTGGTGAAAGTCCCGCGAGCACCGAGACCGTTCCTG
>JAPOYZ010000345.1 GCA_026706325.1 Candidatus Aminicenantota bacterium | reverse complement strand
GCTTCTCCAGATCCCCGGTGAACGGTTGGTCCACCTGGAAGGCGGGCCGAATGGTGACCAGCATGGCCAAGTCTCCAGGATCCATTCCCGAGTGCAAAAACTCCCGAATGGCTCCCTTGCTCCGCTCCGCCGAGTCCAGATCCATGGTCTGGAGATCCAACAGGAAAACGACATAGCCGCCTTGATCCCGCTCTTGAACGTCGCGGAGCGCACGGGCCGCACCGGGAGACGTATCTCCCGGTCGTTCAGCAGGAATCTCTCCCTCTTCCAGCCTGAATAACCGGATCTTCTGCCGCTTCCCGTCCTCCAGGACCTCGACTTCATCCTGACGGATGTCGGAGACGAATCGGCCCTTGCCGTCCGTCGCCACCAAGTCGACCAGCACTAATTCCGATTCGGCGCGAAATCTGGGGATCGTGTCCTGTCGCCGCTCGGCTTCGGACCACGCCAAAGTCCCCGGTAGAAGGAACACTACGAGCAACTGCGCCGCGAACGGAAGGCCGGCATTCCGGTAAACGCTCTTCATACCGTGTACCCTCAAAAGGCCAATTTCCCCTCCAGCACCATGTCCTTGAGTTTGAACTTTCGGGATATTTTCTGGTCTGAAATTCTGGTGACGAACTCGATCGTCTTGTCTCCCGGATCGACAGGCCGGGCCTGGTTTCTGGGAAACAGAAGGTACAACGCCACCCAACGCTGTTGTCTTCCCAACTTGGCGCCGGTGGGCAGCCATCGCGCTCTTTTTCCGACCTTGAGATACGACTGGGACCTGACGCCGTCCAGGAATCGATCTTTTTCCGTGTCCTCAGCCGGGATCATTCGCGGCGGTAGACCCGACACACTGACGACGACGTGGCTCGAATCCTTCGCCATCCACTCCCGGTCGTCCGTCTTGGACCGCACTCGGTTCAATTCCCGGACCCGGGACCATGCCCACTTCACCGGCATCGCGGTTTCCCAACGGACGGTCACCGGAACAAATGAACCGAAGGCCCCGCCGGTATTGTCGAGGTCTCTTGACACTGTCTGGTTCCGTACATAGACGGAGGCCCCGCGGGACGTGATCCCCACGGACCCTGGTGAGTCCGCGCGGCGGCCTTCCAAGTGTTCTTCCAACGAGTGATCGTCTGCAGGCCGATAGGACTTATCGAGCTTGGCTCGGGAGATGTGGAATTGGCGGGCCCAAGGCGACTTGGTCAGTATCTTGGAGACCTGTTCCTGACTCCATTCCCGAGAGGGCACTTTTTCCCAGAACTTCTTGGCGCCGAGTGCCGGACCAGCCATCATCAGGATGGCCACCAGACTCATGATTCCGGACTTCAAGCCGACCCTCACGCGATTATTGGACGGGCAAAACTGAGAGATCGTTCACCAAGGCGTAGGACCCTTTCCGCCAGCACCAAGATACACTGGCACGAGCGGCAACGGTTACTGCCTCGGCGGAATTTCTTCATAGTGTCTGGAATCACCCTGCCAACCCGTTCCGGATGGATGTCTAGTCCGGCGTCGCGTTCCCTCCGATCCTGTGGGTCCCAGCCGATAGTGCTCCTGAGAGACTCTGCCGCAGGACCACCACCAGATCCCGGCTGTCTTCGGGCATTTCCGTCTCCAGTGACGGACCAAACGTCTCGAATTGCCGAAACCTCACGAGCTCCTGCTCCGAAAAGTCCATGTCAACCATCTTGACGAACAGGAAGCCTTCTCCCAAGGGCTCACCTGACGCGTCGAAGGGCATGCCGAAGATTTCTATCTGACATCGTTTTCGGTCTCCATCGGTTGAGAAACTCAGGGCCTGGTTCGGGATCAGCGGACGCACGACCCATTGCTTACCCTGGCGTCGGACGGAAAGCCGGAACGGAAAGTCCAGATAGAGGTCCGGAAACTTGAAGGCATTGGCCAAATTGAACTGGGCCGCCCTCTCCGGAGCCAGACTTTCGTACCCACGGCGGTACCGGAGCTTCAGGCCCTTCCTTTTTACATTGACCTCGATCCGGTGAAACTTGCCTTCCTCGAACTTGGCATCGGGAACATAACCCAGAAGGTAGTAGGAACGGCTGTCCAGATAAGCCGTCCGTATGGGACTGACGAGTTCGTTCTCGTTGGTGAAGAGGAGACCTCCGGTGTCCTCCGACAGTGTGGCCAGGAACTCCTGGGGAGCCTCCACGTCTCCAATGTCGTAAAAAGTGCCGAGCTGGAAGGGAACCAGCATCAGGCCCCGAGGATCGATACTGTAGACTGACACTTGGTTGCGATTGGCCTGGTCGACGGCGGAGCGGAGACTCCTGGCGTAGATGGAGGCCATGTTGCCGATTCTGAGCTTGGACAAAGTGGTTAAAGTGGGCGCCCGAGGCCCGTACATCCCACGATGCAATTGGGCCATCCTTCGCTCGATTATCTCCGACACTCTGAGTCTGGCATTGATGGCATACCCTCTCGAGAAGTAAATCACCCGCTTTCGGCCCGGGAGCGAACCCAGGTATCGGGAAAGGGCCGAGATCGCCCGGCAAGAGAGATCCAAGCGGGTTCTCAGGTTCGAGAGGTACTGCTGCGCCTCCATTACCGCGTAGGATAAGGGTGCCTCTTTGAAGCGATTGAAGATCTCATCCACCCGCTCCGCAAACTCCTCCAGGCTGACCTGTTCACGACGATAGGGAACCCGATCCAAGGCCCGCTCCAACTTCTCCGGATCTCGGGTAAAGGGTTGGTCGACATGGAACGCGGGCCGGATCGTGACCAGCATGGCCAAGTCTCCAGGATCCAATTCCGAGCGGAGAAACTCCCGGACGGCCTCCTTGCTCCGCTCCGCCGAGTTGAGGTCCATGGTCTGGAGATCCAACAGGAAAACGACATAGCCGCCTTGCCTCCCTTGAGGCACGTGCCCACGCCCACGTACCATCTGGGCCGACGGCTCCCCCTGTTCTTCACCCGGAGTCTCAAACTGTTCCAATCGGAAGAACTGGATCTTCCTGCGGTTCCCGTCTTCAAATACCTCGATTTCATCCTGGCGGAGATCGGAGACGAACCGCCCCTTTCGATCGGTCGCTACAAGATCGACCAGCACTATGTCCGCTTCGGCACGAAACCTGAGGGTCTCGTGCTGTCGTGACGCAGCCTGAGGCCAAGCAAAAGTCCCCAAGATCAGGAACATCGCGAGCAGGGACACCACAATTTGAAGGTCGGTACCCCGAGAAGATCTATTCATGCCATATTACGTCAACAACGATGTCCTTGAATCTCGGACGGGGCAACCTGAGGCATGGTTCACCAAAGTATTGGAATCCTTCCCTCACGGCCTCCCGAGGCGACGCCGAGGTGACACGGGTCAGGAATTGACCAGTCTCAATTCCCCGGGAGCGCCACCACCCAGGCGCTGGGTGTGACGGCGCATTTCCTCGAAGTAACGGACCGCGATCTGGCCGGCGAGAAAGGTCCAGATGCCGGCCACGGAGACGCGCAGGAGGTGCTTCTTCTCCGGGAACCGGCGCAGCAGCCGGTCGCCCCCCTCCCGCACCAGGGCGCCGGAAGCCAGCAGCGGCAGCAGTTCCCGGGCCCGGCTCCGATTCAGCGGATAGCCGAAGGCTCGGGCGACCTTCAGGATCATGGCCGTCTGAATGGCGGTCAGCGGCAACATGTCGCTGACCGGTATGGGGACGGCTCCCACCAGGGCGGCGGAGAAGGATGCCTGGGTGACGATGGAATTGCAGATGGTCCGGCGGAACCCGGGCAGGCTTCGCGTCAGCGGATAGAGGGCCCTGGGAAGGGCCGAGACGATCGATTTCAGGAGCCGCTCGAGGCTCTCCGGCTGGACCACGGAAAACGGGAACACGGAGGTGCCCAGAACGCTTCTGGCGGACCGGACCATCCGGCTCGGCTGCCGGACCAGATCCATCTTGCTCAGGACCACCAGTAGCGGCGTTCCGTAACCCTGAAGGCGCTCCAGGAGGCGCCGCGTGGAGAGCGTGGCTTCGAAGCGGCCGTCCAGAACCAGGAGAATGAAATCCGCCTGCTGCAGATCACGGGTCACATCCTCCGTCCGGTATCCGACGAACTCCTCCACTCCCTGGATGCCGACGGAATGAAAGATGCGCTGGTCCGTTTCGTCCTGATCCCGGGTCAGGGCCCGAATCAGCGTCGCCTTTCCCGATTGCGGCATTCCCACGACACTGATCTGCAACTCCTCCTCCGACTGGATCTCCCGCCACTGCCCCCGGACCACCTCCAGGACCTTCTGCATGTTGTCCCCTTGGCGCGGGAGGGTGTCCATGACCGTCTTGAGGCAATACTTGATGTCGTCGGGCAGAAGGAAAGCCAGTTGGTCCAGGAGGTCGAGGACCTGTTCGGGAGCCCAGCCCCTGATGCTCCGGAAGATGTCGTCCGGGTTCGGATAGGCTTCAGAAGCGCCCAACGGCGATGGTTCGGCCATTGTTCAATTGTATCGCCAGTCTGGAAGGGGTTCCAATCTGCGGCGCGGGCGGCGCGGCGCAGAGGACACTCGCACGGCCGGCCCCTACCGGGTTCAGATGAACGGATCTCACATCAGGTTCACCGGGTCCACGTCCACGGAGACCTTCTTCAGGTTGACCCCCTTCCGGGAGAGTTCCTCCCGGCTCGATCGGACGACTTCCAGGGCTTCCGGACGGCGGACGGCCTTGATCAGAATCTGGAATCGGTATTCCCCCTTGATCCGCTCCAGCGGCGCCGGCGCCGGCCCCAGGATCCGCAGCCTCTGATGGGCGCCGATTCGTTTTCGGTGCTCCAACAGGCTCCGGCCGAGCCGGTGGGCCAAATCGAGCGTCGAACCCCGGTCACGGCCCTGGACCAGCAGGCTGACCAGGGCCAAGAAGGGCGGGTATTGGAATCGCCGCCGGAACTCGATCTCCTCCTGAAAGAAGAGTGGGTAGTCCTGCCGGCGGGCCGCCTTGAGACTGTAGTGGTTGGGATACCAGGTCTGGATGACGACCCGGCCGGCACGCTCCCCTCGTCCGGCCCGGCCCGCCACCTGGGTCAGGAGTTGGAAGGTCCGCTCGGCGGCCCGGAAGTCGGGCAGCCTCAAGCCCTGGTCCGCGCTCAGGACGCCGACCAGCGTGACTCCCGGAAAGTCGTGCCCCTTGGCGATCATCTGGGTGCCCACCAGGACATCGGTCCGGCCCCGGCGAAAGTCCGACAGGATCCGCTGCAGGCTTCCTTTGCGCCGTACCGTGTCCCGGTCCAGGCGGCCCACCCGGGCTTCGGGAAACAGTTCCTGGAGCGCCTCCTGCACCTTCTGCGTCCCCTCTCCCAACAGGTGGATGTACCGCTTGCCGCAATCCCGGCAGCGGGCGGGGAGCGAACGGGTGAACCCGCAGTAGTGGCAGAGGAGCCGATTCCGGTCTCGATGGTAGGTCAGGCTGATGCTGCAGTTCCGGCAGCGTTCGGTGTTCCCGCAGCTCCGGCAGAGCAAGGCCGCGGAATAGCCCCGGCGATTGAGCAGAAGCAGCGCCTGGTCGCCGCACTCCAGGCTCTGCCGGAGCGAATCCCTGAGCAGGTCCGAGAGGATCAGCGCCTTGCCGTGCTTCTGAAACTCCAGCCTCATATCCACGACCTCGACCTGGGGCAGGGAGCGGTCCAGAACCCTGCGAGGCAGGACCTCCGGCCGGGGGCGTCCCCGGTCCCGGGACACGTGGTAGATCTCCAACTGCGGCGTGGCGCTCCCCAGCACCACCAGGGCCTGCTCCAGTTGTCCGCGTTTCAACGCCGTGTCGCGGGCGTGATATCTGGGCATTTCCCCCTGCTTGTAGGAGGAGTCGTGCTCCTCGTCGACGATGGCGATTCTCAGGTCGGGGACGGGAGCGAAGACCGAAGACCGGGTGCCGATCACGACCCGGGCCTTCCCCTCCCGAATACGCAACCATTGGTCGAACCTCTCCCCCTCGGACAAGGCACTGTGAAGAATGGCCACCTCCGAACCGAACCAGCCTCGGAACTGGTTCGAGATCTGGGGGGTCAATCCGATTTCGGGCACCAGCATCAAGGCGCTGCCGCCGGTTCGCACCACCTGGGAAATGGCGTTGAGGTAGACCTCCGTCTTGCCGCTTCCCGTGATTCCATGGATGAGCATGCTGTAAAACCCGCCGCCGGACAGCCGCTTTCGAATTTCTTCCAGGATCCTGCTCTGATCCGGGTTCAACGTATGACGCTTGACCGGCGGGGGCGGGTCCGAATCAAGCCACGGGGAGCGGTAGACCCGCTCCGGTTTCAGCACCACGGCGCCCCGTGCCGCCATCGCCTTCAGCGTGCCGCGGGTGGTGCCGGCCTCCCGGACGAAGCGGGACACCGCCACCGGGAGCTTCCGGGCGCGCAACAGGGCCAGGAGCTCCCGCTGCCGCCTCGTCAGACCGGGTTCCCGGGAGGGGTCGACGCTCCGGATCGACATCCGGGTCTTGACCGGCCACGACCGGGCAACCGTGGATGAAGGCTTCGACAGCAGGCCCGGAGGAAGCATGCTTTGCAGGACTTCCCCCAGAGGCGAAAAGTAGTAACGTGCCACCCATTGACCGAGGTTCAACAGTTGGGGAGAAAAGACCGGGTCCCGATCCAGGACCCGCTCCAGATCCTTCAACTCCAGACCGGTGACCCCCGGTGAACCGGAGACGACGATGCCCACCAGCTTCCGGGGGCCGAAGGG
>JAPOYZ010000169.1 GCA_026706325.1 Candidatus Aminicenantota bacterium | reverse complement strand
TAGGAACCAGGAGCCTGCGCCGTCAGAACCTGTACGACGCGACCAGGTAGGTGAAGGTGTTCCCGTCCCCCGGAGTATTGGCCTTGAGAAAGGGTCCGGGGAACAGGTAGCCGATGCCGCCGCCCAGGTTCACGGCCTTGGATACCGCCATAGTGAACATGGCGTCCAGCTCGTTTCCGACCTTCAGGTCGGTGGCGCCGCCGGGCGGCGTCGCAACGGACAATCCCCCCGAAACGTTGTAGAGGGCGTCATTGCCCGTGGCCAGCCAGAAGGAATGGAAGTCGAAAGTCAGTCCAAACTTCGGATGGGGCTTGAACTCGGCTCCCATCCGGATGTTCTTCAGATTGCGCCAGCCGACCAGGTCGTTGTAGCCATAGTGGAAGTGGGCGGTGGGATACAGGTTGTCAAAGGCGCCCACCCGGCCGTCGCTGCCGTCCTCGTCACCCGAGCCGAAGTTGTAGTGAACGTAGAGCCGGGGGCTCGACTCGGCAGCGATGGAATAGCCCAACTCCACGTAATAGCCCCACGCGTCGATCACCGCGCCGGCCATGTCGCCCCACTGCCGGACCAGGGCCAGGTTGTAGTCCCAGGGCCCCAGCCCCTTCGCCCAAGCTCTCAAGCCCATGGTGTAGCGGTTGAGCTCGCCTCTCTGGTTCAACTCGTTGACGACGGAAGCAGCCGACCGCAACAGGAGGTAGGGTTCCAGGGTGGAGCCGGGGATCACGTTTTCGATGGCGCCGTACACGCCATGCAGGTTGTTCCCTTCCATCGAGCGGTTGATTCGAACCGCAGGGTCGTTCTGCACTACTTGCGCTGAGAAGACGTCGACCCGGGCCCCGTCTCCGCGGAACTGGAGCTTTACGGCGTCAAAGGCTCTGGAGGTGTTGGTCCAGTTCAACGCGCCGACGAGGCGCTGATCTCCATAGGCCAGGACTTGGCGGCCCACAGTCAACGTGACCGGCGAGTTCTCGCTCCCGACCTGGGCGTAGGCCTGCCGCAAATCGAACCCGTCGCGGAAGACTCCGATGTTCGGCAACCCTTCACGGATGCCCGGAGCACTGGCGTCCTGTCCCTGAAACCCGAACTTCAGCCAGGAGGCCGGTGTGAGCCCCAGATCCAGACGGGTCCGGATCAGACCGTATGCGTCGTCGTTCCCCTTCCGGTAACCCAGGCTCCGGCGACCTTCGAAGCGGCCGCGGAACTCGCCGGAGAGAGAAACCCAACCGGGAAGCTCGTTCCCCATGCTGCGTTCAGTCGCGGCCGGAGCCTTCTTCTCATCATTTTCCTGGTCGTCGCCACTGGCGGGAGCAGCCGTCAACGACAGCGTCCAGACGACGCCGGCCAACACGATCCGCTTGAGGAAAAAGGAAGAATTGGAAATGTTCCGCAGACCGGGGACAGCCGCGCCTCCGTCTGTGTCAGCTTCGCGATACGACTGCCAAGCGGGTCGGCATGCACCCGGGGGCACGCCACCCTGCGACCGCGGTGTTTCCGTCAGAGCACCATCAAGTCGGAGAAATTCATCATCGCGAATCTTCATGGTTACTCGTGCGCCCTTCAGCATTTGGCACCCGCGTGGTGAAAAACGGCCGGACCCCCGCCCGGTTTAGAATTGCGGTGTAACAATACCGGAACCAGTCTTTCTATTCCTCCCCCTGCAGCGACATTCGCCCGGTTGGGGGGTCCTCCACGCACCGGCTCGACTTCTCCTGTTTCACTCCATTCGGCGCCGCGATTTTCGACCCGGAGCCCTCTCGACGGTCCGCCAATCCTCCGAATCCAAGCTGACGGCGTAGTCTTCCCGGGCCGACCGGAGCGAAACCTTCTGGTTCTTCACGTCCCGCCTTACGGACTCGGGAGACCGCTCCAACGGGTCTCCCCACCCGCCGCCCCCAGGTTGCCGATGATAAAGAACTTCACCCGCCTTCATCGTCGTCGAGATCATGACCGGCAGCACCTCTCGGCTGCCGTCCTTTCTGTGCAGGACGTTTATCGAACCTTTTCCCGGTTTCCCGGAAACTAAGCCGTAGGGCAAATGATCGCGGCGGTCGGAGCGTATGGCGAGATGGGTTTCGCCCTCCAGCAGTTCCCATTCCCGTTCCACGGCCAACCCTCCCCGGTATTTTCCCGGTCCTCCGGTATCGCCCACCAGGCCATACCGCCGAATCCGCACCGGGTATTCGGCTTCCGCCTGCTCCACCGGGATGTTGCTGGCCACGACGATGGGATTGCAGAGACCATCGTTGCCATCCATCCCCGGCCGGCCTCCCCAGGTGCCGGTGAGCGACTCGTAGTAGATATAGGCAGACCGGTCCTGGTGCCGGCCACCGAAAACGACCAGGGTGTTTCCACCCTCTCCGGCGGCCGGGATGCGATCGGGAAGCAGACCGGCCATGGCTCCGAAGATGGTGTCGACCATGCGAAATCCGGTGACGCCCCGCATTGAGGAGGCTCCCGGCATCACGACGTCCGCAACGGTTCCAGGTTCGGTGATGACATTCAGAGGACGAAACATCCCCGCCGTGTTGGGCACATCCCCGCTCATGGCGCAGCGCACACACACGGCCACTGCCCCGCAGGTGAAGGAGCGAGTCGAATTGAGCGCTCCCCGGACCTGAGGATCGGTTCCTCTGAAATCAGCGGTGAAGGTGTCGTCCTCAATGGTGGCGGTGACCTGGAAACGAACCCGGGGCCCGCCGACACCGTCGCTGTCCATGTAGTCCACGAAGGTGCTGGTTCCGTCGGGCCACGACGCGATCTCGGCGCGCATGAGTTCTTCCGTGTAGTCGATGAGATCGTCGCCACAGGCAGAAAGGGTCTCGGCGCCATAGCGAGCGATGAGCCGCCTCACCGCCTGCTCCCCGATATTGCAGGCGGCGACCTGTGCCCGGATGTCCCCCACGGTTTTCTCAGGCACCCGGACGTTGGTGCGCAGCAGGGCGAAGATCGCTTCGTCCGGATCCCCCCGGTGATGGAGCTTGAGCCATGGGATGCGCAGCCCCTCCTGGAATATCTCCGTGTTGTCGCAGGCCGAGCTCCCCGGCAGTCTCCCTCCCAGGTCCAGATGGTGGGCCGTCGTCACGGCGAAACAGACGATTTCACCTTCCCAGAAAACCGGTTTCACCACGTAGATGTCGGGAATGTGCATTCCCCCGCCGAAGGGATCGTTCATGATGAAGACATCCCCCGGCTCCATCTTCCGGCCGTACTTCTCCAGCAGGGTCTCCATGGCGTGCGGCACCGAACCCAGGTGCAGCGGTATGGTGACGCCTTGGGCGATCATCTCCCCGCGCGCGTTGCACAGGGAGGTGGAGTAATCCAGGCAGTCCCTTACGATGGTGGAGTACGCGGTGCGGTAGAGGGCCAGCGCCATCTCGTCCGCACCCGAGGAGAGCGCATTCTGAACGATTTCACGAGTGATGGGGTCGACCGTAGAGCGCATCTTTCTGGATGACCTGTACATCCACCTCGAGATTGGTGTCTCCGCCTCCCTGGCGGACACCTTGGGTCGGCGAGACGTCCTTATAGTCGCGGCCCACGGCGATTCGCACGTGCCGTTGGTCGACCAGACTCACGTTGGTGGGATCGAAGCCGATCCAACCCAGTTCCGGCAGCCGGCATTCGACCCAGGCATGGGTGGCATTTCCAACAGCCTGCTCGCCGGGCCGGCCGGTTTCGCTCAGGTAACCGGAGACGTACCGCGAGGGAATGCCCCAGGACCGGGCGACGGTGATCATGACGTGGGCGTAGTCCTGACAGACCCCGCGGCCCGATTGAAGGATGTCGTCAATTGGAGATGCCGCCGAAGTACTGCCCGGAACGTAGCTGAAGCTGCGGTAAAGCCGGCGGGAGAGGCGAAGCAGCCCCTCGAGAGGATCGTCCGCGCGCTCGATACCGGTCCTGGACACAAACTCGTCCAGCAGCGCTGACGGGCGCGCCAGAGCGCTGGGGCGAGTGAAGTCCCAATAGTCGGCAGACTCGCCCCAGGAGAGGATCTCCCGCCAGGCATGGGCGCCGAGACTCCCGGGAAGAGGATCCGGAACCGCAGGTTCGACCGTCGACCGTGCGGAAATTTCCAAGCCATCGTGCTCGCGGTGCAGATAGAGAACGTGACGGACGTTTCCGAAGCAGTCCGTTTCACTGGTCAGGGAAGCCGGTGGACTGGTTTCGATCCTGAAATCCCGGAGTCGCTGGCCACCGTCGCTGCGCGGCTTCAGACAGAGCAACATGACGCACTCCCGGGCCGGGAATGCGTACCGGTACCGGGAAACGTGCTCGATCTCATATCGGACCGTCCCGGTCATGGGATCAGCGCAGAGGGGAGTCCTCGATGGGGTAGTCGACATAGGCGGCCATGACCAGACCATGGAGTTTCCGGCAGTGCTCCCCGATCCACTGAAGGAGACTCTCGTGGTCCTCCCGGTCCGGCCAGGCATAGTGGATCAGAGCTCGCAAGCGCCCGGCCAGACGCCGGGCCGGCGCCCCCGAGTGAGCGCTGGGGCCGGGGCCGATGGCGTCCAGCTCCGCGACCGCCGCATCGAGGGACCGAAAGAGGGAGCCGGGCAGTTGCGGATCCGTCACGAGCAAGTCCAGGACCTGATCCGGTTTGACGTCGACGCTGTGTTTTCGGTTGTAGGCATCGAACGCCTGGTAGAAACGCAGGAGGCTGGTCCAGTCCTCGCCCAAGGACGGGTCGATCCGCCGTCCGGCTTCTATTTGAGCCAGAAACAACGAGGCCGAGGATTGGACCCGCTCGATGGCTCGCCCCAACCGCCAGAAACGCCAGCCTTCGTCCCGATACATGGTCACTTCGGCGACACCGGTGAAGGTGTCGATATCATGCGCCGTGGCGACGTAGAAATCCTCCGGAGAGACCTGCCAGATCTTCTCGATGGTCATCTCCTGGAGCCTCAAATAGGACAGGTTCAGGCAACTCCACATTTCGCCGCTGATCCGGTTGCGCATCTGGCGGGCGTTCTCGCGGCCCATGGAGAAGCAGCTGTATATCGAATCGGAATTCGACCTCTCAAAGGTGAGATCGTCGGCCAAGGTGTAGGAATCTGCCAGCGTAAACGAGTCGACCAGCGGGTCTTCTTCGTCGCCCCACAGAAGCTCCAGGCTGCCCCCGGGCGGATTCCGGTTCAGACTGATGTAAATGCGGCTCCAGCCAAAGTGGATCTCCCGAATCGGGCGATCCACCAACGCCTCGACCTGCAAACGCAACAGGCGGCAGAGATGCTCCGCCCTCTCGAGGTAACGGCCCATCCAATACAAACCTTGGGCGCTACGTGAAAGCAATCTGGCCCCCCAGTCGATCAGACCCGGCTATTCTTCGTCGTCCAGTTCTTCCGGCATGAGCACGAACTCGGGATAGGCTTCCATGCCCAACTCGCCCACGTCCTGTCCCAGCCGTTCCACCTGCTCCGATACCCGCACGCTCATCGTCATCGCCAGCACCTTCCACAGAATCAGGGACGTCGTGAACACGAACGCTCCCACCGCCAGGATGCCCACCAACTGCACCCCGATGTTGCCGCCCGCCGCGATACAGACCGCGATCGTGCCCCAGATCCCCGCAAACAGGTGCGCCGGCACCGCCCCCACCACGTCGTCGATCTTCGCCCGCTCCAGGAACTTGATCCCCGCCGTGCACAGGATCGCCCCGATCGCCCCGATGACGATCGACCAGTGGTGCGAAACGATGTCCGGTCCCGCCGTGATCGCCACCAGACCCGCGATCGCCCCGTTCAACGTCGCGAACAGGTCGTTGCGCCCCAGGATCGGCCGCGACACGATCAGCGCCGTCACCACTCCGGCCGCCGCCGCCAGGTTCGTGTTCACCAACACGTGGCTCATCGCCAGCGCGTCCGCCGCGCTCCCCAGCGCCAACTGCGACCCGCCATTGAATCCGAACCACCCGAACCACAGGATGAACACCCCCAGCGTCACCACGATCACGTTCGACGGCGGCGTCGGCTTCGCCGTCCCGTCCTTGCGGAACTTGCCCAGCCGCGGCCCCACGATCAGGATCCCCGCCAAGGCCGCCCAGCCCCCCGTGCCGTGCACGATCGTCGATCCCGCGAAGTCCTGGAAGCCCATCTCCCCCAGCCAGCCGCCGCCCCAGGTCCAGGCGCCCACCACCGGGTAGATCACCGCCGTCAACACCGCCACGAACACGAAAAACGACCACATCTTCACCCGCTCGGCCAGCGCCCCCGAGACGATCGACGCCGCCGTCGCCACGAACACCATCTGGAAAAACCAGTCCGACATGGTCGAGTACTTGCTCTCGGCGCCCACCACCGCCGCCGCCGCTCCGTCCTCGCCCGCCACCAGCGCCAGATCCTGCGCCGACGGACCGTACAGCAGCTTGAACGACCCGATCACGCTCCCCACGTCCGCGTACATCAGGTTGTAGCCGATCACGTAGTAGGCCAACCCCGCGATCGAGTACAGACCGATGTTCTTCATGCAGATCATGGACGCGTTCTTGGTCCGCACCGATCCGGACTCCAGCATCGTGAATCCCGCGCACATCCACATCACCATGGCGCCCCAGATCATGAACGAGAAGGTGTTGAACACGTACAGCACCTCGTCGTCCACCGCCGCCTGCGCCGCCGTCGTCCCGCACAGCAGGCAGATCACCACCAACAGCAGCTTCCCTAACGC
>JAPOYZ010000332.1 GCA_026706325.1 Candidatus Aminicenantota bacterium | reverse complement strand
GGCAAGGCGGCTGCCGGTGGATCAGGCCCTTCCTCTCGTGACGGCTTTGCTGCGGCACGGCGAGGACGTCGACGACCCGTACCTGCCGCTGCTCACGTGGTGGGTCCTGGAAACCAATCTGGATCCCGCGCGGGAAGCCGTCCTGGAGCTGTTCGAGAGTTCGGAGTTCCGCCGGCAGCCGATGGTGAGACGGCACATTCTGGAACGGGTGATGCGGGCCCTGGCCCTGAAGGGGAAGAGCGGCGACCTGGAAGACTGCGCGCGGCTGCTGGAAATGGCAACAGATGAAGAGGAAGAGGACTCGTTGCTCAAAGGGTTCGAGCTGGCCTACGCGGGCCGGCGGATCGGCGGCTTGCCGGATCGCCTGGTCCGGAGCCTGGTGGCAACCGGCCGCTCCTCCCTGGAGCTGCGGGTTCGGTTGGGGACCGCGGGCGCGTCCCGGGCCGCGGTCGAGCTGCTCCTGAATCCTGACGCCCCCCTCGAGGAGCGGACGGCGGTGGCTCGGACGCTGGGCGAGGTGAGGGCCGAAGACGGCGTCGAGCCGCTGATCCGGGTCACGACCGCACCCGAGCCGCCGCTCCAGCGGGCGGCCCTGGCGGCCCTCTCGTCTTTCGACGATCCTGAGATCGGCAACCAGGCGCTGGCGCGGTTCTCGAAATATCCGGAGGAAGCCAGACCGGCCTTCTTCGACCTGATGCTGAGCCGGCCGGTCTGGACGCGGCAGTTGATCCGGGCCGTCTCCAGGGGCGGGTTGGCGCCGGAGCTGGTGCCGGACGGCGTCGCCGAGCGGTTGAGAGGGGACCGGGACCGGGAGGTCGCCGGGCTGGCCCGGGAACACCTGGGCGGCGGAGGGGCTCCGGACCGGCAGTATTTCCAGCGCCGGATCGCGAGACTCCGGTCGATCCTGGCGGACGGGACCGGGAATCCATACGCCGGCGAGGCCGCCTACGCCCGGCGGTGCGGCTCCTGCCACAAGCTGTTTCACAAGGGGGGCGACAGCGGGCCCGATCTGACCGCGTACCAGCGGGGCGACCTGGGGACGCTGCTCATCGGCATCGTCGATCCCGACGCGGAGATTCGCGAGGGCTTCGAGTACGTGACGCTGGTCACCCGGGAAGGACGCACCTTGAGCGGCTTCCTGACCGACCAGGACACGCAGGTCGTCGTCTTGCGGGGAATGTCGGGAGAGGACATTCGAGTCGAGCGCCGGCAGGTCGAGTCCATCGAGCCCATGGGACGCAGTTTCATGCCCGCCCGGCTGCTGGAAGGACTGAGCGACCAGGAACTCCGCGACTTCTTCGCCTACCTGAGAATCTCTCAGCCCATCAGCCGGTAGGCGCAGGCGGCGGCAAAACGGGGCTCGCCCAGATCCTCCAGCCGGAACGGTTCCGACGGCAGGTGCGGGAAGCGAAACACCGCGGACCGCTCGCCCTCGATCATCGGGCGCGGCACCTCGAAACGGGATGGACTCAGCGAGAAGCCGGTGCCCAGGGCCTTGATCAGCGCCTCCTTCAGGCTCCAGAGCCGGTAGAAGAGATCCGCCTTCTCGCGCCCGGCGGACGCCGACAGCGCGAGTCGTTCCCGCGCACCGTAGACCCTGCTCCCGATTCCGTCGAAATCCCTGCCGGGTGTGCGCACCTCCAGATCCACCCCGAGTCCTTCCCGATTCGAGAACCCGATCAATCCGTGCCGTCCGCTGTGGCTCACATTGAAGTTGGCCTCCGACGCCACCCCGTTCACCTTCGCGAACGGCTTGCCGTGCTCGAGATAGCCGAAGGAAAGTTCCCGGTTGGAACACCCCAGCCGATGGCAGAGGTTGATCCTGAGCGCCGCCCGGCAAAGCGCATACTGGCGCCGGGCGCCCTTGACCACGAACCGGTTCCACCTCGCCCGCTCGCCTTCGTCGAGTACCGCGAAGGCCCGTGCTTCGCGATCGGGATGGGGCCGGAGGTCGACGTGAAGGATGACGGACCTTTCGTCCTCGCGCCACGGAGTCCACCAGGCGCCGGAGGCGGTCATGGGACGGCCGCTTTCCGGGGCGCCAGGGTCACCTCCCGCAGGTAGGCGCCGATTCCCCGGCGCCGGTTCCACTGCCGCGGATACCCCAGGGACACCTCCCGGAATGGCACGCCGTCGAGCCACTGTGTGCCCCGGATGTGGAGATGGCCGTACACCACGGCGCAGGCGTTGAAGCGGCGGTGCCAACCCCGGGTCCGGCGGGTTCCGCACCAGGGAGTGAATCGGGGCACCCGCGGCAGCACGGCGTGCTCTTCTTCAAGCGGAAAGTGATTGATCAGGACCTTGCGAAGATTCGCAGGATACGACTCGAGCCGGGAGGCGGCGTCCTCGCAGCGGGCGGCGCACCACGACTCACGATCCGGATACGGGTCCGGACGCAGCATCATTTCGTCGGCGCAGGCAGCGCCGGTTTCCCGGGCCCACCGAACCACCTGGTCGCGGCGGACGTGCGGGGGCCGAAAGCTGTAGTCGTAGAGCAGGAACAGCGGCGCGATGAGAACCGGACCGTCACGAAGTTCAACCACCGGGTAAGGATCCTCCGGGGTGAGAACTCCGTGGCGGCGGGCAATCCGGACCATCCGTTCGTAGAGCGCGACGCCGCCAAGCCGGGGAAGCGCGTTGGGAAGGGTCCAGAGCTCGTGGTTTCCGGGAACCCAGACGATCTGCCGGAACTTGGGAGTCAGCCGCCGAAAGCACCAGTCGAGCCGCCGCGCGCCGTGGGTCACGTCCCCCGCCAGGATCAGCCAATCGCCGGGAAAGGCCGGAAGACTTTCCAGCGCCCCCCGGTTTTCCGGATGGGAAAGGTGCAGGTCGGACAGCGCCCACAAACGCAAGGGACGGCCGTTGGGGACATTCGAGGCTGGCATCGGCTTGGAACTCACGAGGATTTTCCGGAGTTCGGCGGTTGGAAAACCGCCGGTCCCGGACGGGCGGTAAGAAAACCGCCCCTCCAATCGGCGGTAAGAAAACCGCCGCTCCGCTCCCTAGATTTTCTCCGGAATCACCCACGGCTTCCGGTAGGTGCGCTTGAGATGGGCGTCGGCCTCCGGAAAACCGGTGAAGGTCTCGGTCTCGGGGTCCAGGACCAGCCGCCGGTTGCCCACCCGGTAGGAGATGTTGGCCAGGTGGCAGAGCAGTGCGGACTGATGGCCGGTCTCCGCGTCGGCAACGGGCTTGCGCCGGGTCCGGATGCAGTCCACGAAATCGTCCTGGTGCTCCCGGTTCCCCTGGCGCCCGTATTCGGACCGCACCAGTTCCCCGTCGGCGTCGTAAGCCTGCCAGCCGCCGCCATGACGGCCGAAATACATGTACCCGTCCGTGCCCAGGACCTCCACCTTGGTGCTGCTGAAGGGCCAGTCGGGGAAGCGGTCGGTGTTGCGGACGATCCCGGGCGTCTTTTTCATGTACGGGGTCCAGAGGGTCGACTGCATGGTCATGGTGAGCCCATCGTATTCGTACAGGGCCATCTGGGTATCGGGGGTGTCGCGCCCGTCCTTCAGGGAGTAGATGGCTCCCTGGTGGGAGGCCGCCATGGGAGCGGGCGGATCGCCGATCAGATAGCGGGCCAGATCCAGTTGGTGAACCAGGTCGCCGGCGATGGGACCGCAACTGTACTCCCAGTAGTTCAACCAGTACAGGCCCGGATTGTACGGCCGCTTGGCCGCCGGACCGCACCAGAGATCCCAATCCAGGCCGTCGGGCACCGGCTCGTCGGGCACCGGTTCCCGTTTGGGATGCTGCATCATGTTGTAGACCCGGACCAGGTGCACGTCTCCCAGGTTGCCGGCACGGATGTATTCCCGGGCCCGGTGGACGTAGGGGGCGCTGCGCGACTGCATTCCGACCTGGACGACGCGCCCGTACCTGCTCTGGGCCTCCACCATCTTCCGGCCCTCCCAGATGGAGTGGGCCATGGGCTTCTCCACGAAGACGTCCTTTCCCGCCTGGCAGGCCAGGATGGACCCCAGGGCATGCCAGTGGTCCGGCGTGGCGTTGACCAGGGCGTCCACGCTGTCGTCGTCCAGGATCTTCCGGAAGTCCTGCACCAACTTGGGGCGGGAGCGTTGGGCCGCTTCCACCGCCTTGCGGGCCCGGCCGAACCGCCGGGTGTCGACGTCGCAAAGGTAGGCGACCTCCACGTCCGGGCGCTGGGCGAAGTTTTCGGCCAGCCGGGTCCCGCGTCCGCCCAAGCCCATGATGCCCACGACGACACGTTCGTTGGCCCCGCGGACCGGGCCCTTGGACACCATGGCCAGGGAGGCGGCTCCAAGTGAGCCGGTCATGAATTTTCTACGGTCTAGCGATCGCATCGGACACCTCCAATCTTTGCAATGAGCTTGCCGTTCCTTACGGCCGGCATCGCTTCCTCCTCACGAATCTGTCACATCGGACCCGGCGTGCTCAACCGCTGGAGATATTCCAGCAGGTCGGCCATGGCGGCGGGATCGATTTCATCCTCCAGTCCCTCGGGCATGGTGGAGACGCCGGAAACCCGCAGCGCCGCGATATTGCTCCGGAGCAGCGTCTCCTCCTCCCCCTCCTCGCGCCGCAGCGTGATGGAGGTGGGACTCTCCCGGGCGACGACCCCGGTCACCGTGGCGCCGCTTCGAGTCTCGATGACATAGGTTTCGTAACCCGGCGCAATATTGAGGTTGGGGTCCAGGATCTTGGCCAGGAAGAACTTCTTGGGCCGCCGGACCGCGTCCATGAGATCGGGACCGACTTCGCTCCCCATGCCGTCCAGAACGTGGCACCGGCTGCAAGTCTCGCGGAAGATCTCCTTCCCCGCGGCAACGTCCCCCCCGGCCGCAAGGGCGGACCGGTACCGTTCGACCAGGTCCTCGCGGCCCTGGGACAGATCGCCGAACAACCCCTCGGCCCGCCGGCGAACCTCCTCGTCCGGCGATTCCAGGAGCTGATTGATCCGCGTCCGGCTCAGGGTCCAGGCCTCGCCTTCCATTTCCCGGATGCCGTCCAAGAGTGCGCTCACGAGTTCCTTGCGGGCCAGGAGGCCGTCCCAGGCCGCCCTGCGGACCGGCTCGGTGAAGCTTCGCCAATTGCGGAGCAGGAACGGCACGACTTCCGTGCTCCCCGCCCTGAGGAGGGAACGGGCGGCCGCGACCTGGACCTGAGGGGCCTCCCGCGGCGTCATCAGCTCCTCCAGCGCGCGAGTCGCCGCTCCGGCCGGGTCCAGTCCCAGGATCCGGACCGCGATCACCCGGACCGCTTCGTCCGTCCGGCCCCTTGCGTTGTCCAGAGCCTTCTCGACGAGCCGGCGCAACCGGGGAGAATCCGAAAGCATGACGCGGTCGGCGAGATCCAGGGCGGCCGCCGCCACCGCCGGCGACGGCGAGCGCATCAGCCGGAACAGAAGGCGCTCGTCGCTTCGATTCAGGCGGACCCGGGCTTCGGCGCCCTGGCTCAGACCCCGGCCCAATCCGGACAGCAGGGCACGCTTCCACCATTCGCCTCCGGCGTTCGCACCGCCCGCCGCCAGGCGGAGCACTTCCGAAATCCCGGATCCGACCTGGAGGGCGCCCAGGATCGCAGCGATCCTCTCCAGGAATTCCTCCTTCCCCTGGGTTTGGGAAGCGAGAAAGGCGCCGTCTCCGGTTACGGTCCGGAGCCAGCGGCCGGCGTTTTCGGACGCCGAAGTCAGGACGGCGATCTGTAGCCAGCGGTCTTCCGGCCGCCGCTTCAGGAGCCGGCTCAGAGGACCGAAGGACTGCGATTCGGGCAGCAGGCCCAGGGTGCAGGCAAGCTGAAACTGGACGCGATGGTCGGGGTCCCGGACCAGGGACAACAGCCTCGTCGCTAGGCGCGGCGAATCGAACTGCTCGGAGAGCCGGACCGCATGTTCCCGAACCCTCGCGTCCGGGTCGCCGAGCGCCGCCGAGATCAGATCCGAATCGAGACCTCCCAACCCGTCCAGCGTCCGGAGCGCATGAATTCGGGACTCCGGCCGGCCGGCGGAAACCGCCAGCGCCCGAAGTGCGGGAACGGCCGGCCGGTCCTTCCGCTCGACCAGCAGGCGCTGGGCCGTGATGCGCCACCACATGTTGGCATGGGACAGCGCCTCCACCAGGCGGCCCGTGCCGGCGTCCTGAAGGCCGGGCGCCCCGTCCGCGCCGCCGTCCTTGTGGACCACCCTGTAGATGCGCCCCATACCCGCGCCGGCCCGCAGGTCGAACTCCCCTTCCAGATCTTCCGGGACGTAGTCCGGATGCTCGACGTACTTCCGGTAGTAGTCGACCACGTAGAGCGCTCCGTCGGGACCGACGGTCGTGAACACCGGCTTGAACCAGGCGTCGGTGGAGGCCAGAAATTCCCGCTCCTCGAAGGCCCGGCGGGCGGAGAAGGTCGCCCCCGAAGGGGAGAGCAGGTCGCAGTGCACCAGGTTGTGCAACGGGTCGCAGACGAAATACGCGCCCCTGAACCTCTCGGGAAACCGGGCGGCGGTGTAGACGGAGTTCCCGCAACTGGAGGTGAATACGCCCACCTGGGATTCGTGGATGTAGATGGGAGTTCGCGTAACGGGATAGACGGTGGACTGGTTCTCGTGATCGGAGGGGAACTCCATGGAGGAGGAGACCTGCAGGTAGGGATTCCGCGACAGGTAGCGGTGTGCGATGACGGGATGGCGGATGTGGTTGTTGTTCCACAGGCCGAAGCGGTTTCCGGCGGCGTCGAAGGCGTTGCCGTATTGG
>JAPOYZ010000590.1 GCA_026706325.1 Candidatus Aminicenantota bacterium | reverse complement strand
CTTTTCGTCGTAGAAGGTGAAATCCATGCGGGCCCGTCCCCCGCCGGTCCGGCCGATCTTCATGATCAGGAAACCGCCGGTGGGTTCCTCGAAGTGATAGGGATGTTTGATCTTTCCCTCGGGGTCCGACGATTTGGGGTCGCCGGGAAAGAATCCCAGAATCGCATTGGAGTCGTCCAGCGCGCCGACGGAGAATTCCTGAAAGCCGGAGGGGTGGACGGCGTGATACTGCCAGTGCCGGTCCCCGCAGACGATCATGAAGCGGTCCGGAGAGAAATCCTTGTCCGTCAGCCAGCGGAAGAACTCGTCGCCCTCGGTTTGAAATCCTCCCGGGTTGACGTGGTTGTCGCGCTTGGCGGCGTAGTCGGGTCCCACCATGGGGGTCGCCGAGAGGAGGACCTTGAAGGTGGCGTCGCTCTCCAGCAGGGTTCGTTGGAGCCATTCCTTCTGTTCTTTCCCCCAGATCGTCTTTTGGGGGCCGTCGGGGAAGTCGTTGGGACTGCGGTATTCGCGTCCCTCCACGATCCAGATCTGCAGGTCCCGGTTCACTCGCCGAGTGGAATAGGTCACTGCGCCGGACGCCCGTGGATCGACCACGGGAAGCTGCTCCCGGAACATCCGCGCGCCGAGTTCATGGGTAGGGTCGTGGCCGGAACCGGAGTGCTTCGGGAAGAGGTTCTCCTTGGGATAGGTTCCCGAATTCGACTCGTCATAAATATGGATACGGACCGGATTGACCGGATCGGAGTCGTTGAACCGGTAGTCGTGGTCGTCCTTCAACCAGTAGGTAGCCACTCGGGCGAACAGCTCCGGGAACCTCTGCTGCGAGAACTGCTCGTGGTATTTCATCCGCAACTGATGCTGCGTCTCCGCCCGTCCTCTCATGTCCTGGTCGGCGCCGGGAACGTCGTAGTAGACGTTGTCACCCAGACCCACGAAGAAGTCGGGCTCCAAGGCCAGGATGGCGGCCAGCCCGGGATAGCCCAGCTCCTTGTCCGGTCCGCTGTAGGGTGGTTTGGAACCGTGGCCGGTGTAGTGGAAATGGGTGTAGTTCATGCAGGCGGCCAGGGCGAAGCTGTAGGAGACCTGACCGTCGGGTCCGCCCAGAGTGGTGAAAATCGAGGGCGACGATTTCTTGAGCCGCGACTTGTCCGGTCCGTAGACCAGGCGATAGTGGTAGCGGGTCTCCGGCCGCAGCCCTTCCACCTTGACCTTCACGATGAAGTCGTTCTCCGGGAGGGCGGCGAGCCACGCGGTCCGGATCGGGTTCTTGAAGTCGGCCCCGGCCGCCACCTCGAAACGGGAGATCCCCCTGATCCCCAGGACGCCCGACCAGCGGGGGTCGACGAGACTCTCGGTCGAGGTGAGGCGGGACTGGAGAATCGCCGAAGTGTCGTCCACGGCGCCCGCCATCAGGCCTTGGGCCAGTTGCACGGGAAAGGGGTCTCCGGACTGGGAAAAACCCGGATTCCCCATGGCCAGGAAGAGGACCAGAGCGGGGAACAGGACTTGGCGGAATCGGCGGGTGCAACTGGTGGTCATGAAGTCCTCCAAGTCCCGGAATCATAACCGATTCGCAGGAGGGGGGACATGGAGCGGCGACATTCCTGTCGCCGAATTGGATGGGCGACTTTTAGTCGCCCTGTTGGGGGGGAAGAATCTTGCCGCTCCCAACTTGCTATACTCGCCGATCGATAAAGGAAATCCCATGTTGAACCTGGAAGGCAGGACCGCCCTGATGGTGGGGACGAAGCGGATGGGCGGCGTGGTGGCGCGGCGTCTGGCTCAGGCGGGCGTTCGGCTGGCGCTCAGCTACCGGGGTTCCAAGCGTGCCGCCGAGGCGCTTCAGGCGGAGTTGGAGCCTTTGACCCGAACCTGTCTGGTCCAGGCTGACGTGAGCCGGCCCGAGGATGTGGATCGCCTGATGCGGACAGTCCGGGAGGAACTTGGGGACCTCTCCTTTCTCGTCAACCTGGCGTCGGGATTTCCGCGGACTCCCTTGGATTCGTTGGACGCGGCCGCCTGGGAAGCGGCGGAGCCGGCGGCCCGGGCCAACTATCTCCTGGCGGTCCATGTCTCCCGGAGCATGCGGCGGAACCCGGGCCCGACCCGGGGACACCTGGTCTTCTTCAGCGACTGGGCCGCCGGAGGGACTCCCTACCGGAACTACCTCCCCTATCTCACATCCAAGGCGTCCATCGACTTCATGACCCGCGCCTTCGCCGTCGAACTCGCTCCTCACGGCATTCTGGTCAACGCCATCGCTCCCGGCCCCACCATGCGCCCGCCGGAAATCAGCCGCGAGGACTGGGATCGTAGCGTGATCGCCCGGACACCCCTCCGGCGCGAGTCCGCTGCCGGCGAGATCGCCGAGATGATCGTGACCCTTCTGAAGAGCGAGACCATTACGGGCGAAACCATCCGGATCGACGCCGGCCGCCATCTGGCGGGTCCGGGAGTGGATTGATTGCTCTGCCCGTGCATTCGGTCCGCAGCCGAAACTTGCAAGTTCAAGACCGTAATTGCAGTCTAAGCATTCATGTTGCGGTCGATCGGCGCATCGTTTTTTTCACTGATTCTCGTGGCCGGGGCCGTCTCCGGAGAGACCTCGCTCACCTGGTCCAGGGGCCCCGATCTGGACCTTCCAAGGGGCGGCTACAGCGCCGTCGTCTACCAGGAGGGAATTCTCGTCGCCGGGGGAGCTTACTGGCGGGAAGGCGAGAAACTCTGGACGGATCGAGTCGACTTCTACGATCCCGAAACCGAAAGGTGGTCGCAGCGGCCGTCTCTGCCGGAACCTCTGGGTTACGGGGGAATGGTCCGGATCGGGGAGGAGATCTACCTGTTGGGCGGAGGCAACGGTCCGCAGCCGCAACGCCGGGTCTTCAAACTGACAGAAGAAGGCTGGTCCGTGGCGGGACAAAATCCGGCGCCGCGCTATTTGGCATCGGTGGTGGCCGTCGGACCCACCATCTACCAGGTGGCGGGAAGCCTCAGCATGACCGATCTGGACCGTTGTACCGATGAGGTCTGGTCCCTGGACGTTTCGACCGGCGACTGGCAGAGGTTGGCGCCGATTCCGGGACCGCCCCGGATGATTCACGCGGCAGCCGTTCTCGAAAATTCCGTGTACATCTTCGGAGGTTCCACCAAGGAACCGGGGCGGCAGCTGCGGAACCTCGACGACGCCTACCGGTTCGACACCGGGACGGGGCAATGGACCCTGCTGGGGCCGGCTCCGGTGGCGGCCCGGGCCTGGTGGGCCGAACCGGTGGGCGAACTGATCTACCTGTCCGGCGGGTACGCCCGGACGTTTCAGGGATCCGTCTACGAATACGATCCTTCCGGAGACACCTACACCCTGGTTTCCAGCTTCGAGCCGGGCCTGGCGGATACCGAGTTCCTGCACCTGGACGGAGCCTTCTACGGAATCTCCGGAGAAGACAAGGGCCGGTCCCGCTTCCCCGGGCTTCTGGTCGGCCGATTTCCGGAAGAGCCTTCCGAGGAGGAGTCCGCAGAAGAGTCCGGGGAACCCTCCGGCGAGTAGCCGAAGGACCGCGTTTCCCGTTTCCATCCTCACAATCATTCCCGGTGGCCGATGCGCCTGACGAGCGACGGACAGAATCAAACCCGGTGGACGGATTTCATTCGGCGCTACGTCCTCCGGTACGCTGGGTTCTGGCTCGTGGTCCTGGCATGGGCGGCCTGCTACTCGCCCCTCTTGAGCGGTTTGAGGGTCGTCACCTACGACGCTCTGGCTCAGAATTTTCCCGCCGCCGCATTTTCCGCGAAGGCGATTCAGCAGGGAGATTCACCCCTCTGGAATCCGAACCTCTTCGCCGGGCATCCCGCGTTGTCCGATCCCCAGATGTTCCTGTTCTCTCCTCTGTTCATGCCCTTGATGGTGCTGGGGGACCCTCACGACATCCACTGGTTCACCCTGGTCGTGGCGCTCCACGTGCTTTTGGGCGGGATCGGCTTTTACGTCCTGCTCCGGCGTGTGGACGTCGCGTTGTTGCCGGCGGTGCTGGGCGCCGCCGTCTTCATGTTCGGCGGGTACGCCCTGACCCGGCTGCAACACACGACCATGATCTTGAGCTACGCCTACTTCCCGTGGGCGCTGGTGCTCTTGCGCCGTTTGTTGAGCTCTCCCCGGGTTGGCGTTGCGGCCGGTTTCGGGGTAGTCGCCGGGGGCATGGCGGCGCACGGCAACCAGGTGGCGTACTTGCTGTCGCTGGTTCTGGCCGCCGCCGCGGTGGCGGCGTTCTTCAGGGCGCCGGACAGGGTGGCATTTCTACTGCGGAAACTGCCCTGGCTGGCCGCGGCCGGGATCCTTGCATTCCTGGTTCTGCTGCCTCAACTCTACGGCATCTTCCTGTTCCTGGATGACAGCAACCGTCCCCATTACGAGTACGCGTTCGCGGCCCGGCAGTCCATGTGGCCCTATATCCCGGCAACGCTGCTGGCGCCGGACCTCTTCGGCGCTCTCGGAGACAACTATGTCGGGGCGGATGATCGGACCGAGTCTTTGTTGTACGTCGGAGGCCTCGGTGTGTGGGTGCTGGGGTTCTGGGGCTTGTGGCGCGGAGTCCTCTGGACGCGCCGCAACCTGTTCTTCCTCGCCATGCTGGCGTTTTCGCTCCTGTACATGCTTGGCGACCTGACGCCGGCGTACCGTCTGTTCTACGAAGTCATCCCCGGCGTCGCGCTCTTTCAGCGGCCCCTGGACGGCGGGTTCCTGCTCAATATCGCCCTGGCGGGTCTGGTCGCCCTGGTGTTGGACGAGGTGTTGCGAAGGGATCCGGAGAGGCTTCCGTCCCGGCGGATGCAATTGGCAGGAAGGGTGTGCCTGGCGCTTCTGGGGGCGGCTTTCTCCATCGCCATATGGAAGGGCGTGGCTCTGCAAGAGGATTGGCAGCCGGTGCTGGAGGCCGTCGCGGCCGCCTCGGTCTGGGTATTCGCATCCGCACTGGCTCTGTTTCTGTTGCTGCGTTACGAACAACTGCGATGGCCGTTGTCTCTGGCCCTCACGGCCCTTCTGGTGGCCAACCTGGGATGGGTGAACCTGAACCGCAGGATCAATGTGGTGCCGACCGGAAAAATCAGCCATCCCGGCGGTTTGCCGAAGGCCCACCGGCAAATCGTGGAGTTCATCGGCGAAAAAACGGCTCCCGGAGAGAGCGGCGCTCCCCCTCGTCGAGTCGACCTGATTTACGCCGGCGCAGAAATGTCGAACCTGCCCAATCTCTATCCGATTCATTCCATTTCGGGCGCCAATCCGTTCGTGTCCGGCCGCTACCAGATGTTTGCGGGCAAACGAAACGTCTACTCGGGACCGCCCCTGTTCTCACCCATGATGCCCGGTTATGCATCGGAAGCATTGGACAGTCTCGACGTGAAATACGTGATCACCGCCCTGGACCTGGAAGAGTACGATCCGACGTACGATTCGGGCGAATTGCCGCTGGTGGAGCGTTTCGCCAACATCTCCGTCTACGAGAACCCGGATGCGCTTCCCCGCGTGCGCCTGCTGAACCGGTTCCAGATCGCCTGCAGTAGAGAGCAGGCGGCGGAACTGCTTTCCAGCCCTTCCTTCTCCCACCATGGCAATGCCGTGGTCGAACTGCGGAATGAGCAGGTCCCCGAGTTGCAACGAGTCTTCGGTGCCGGTGCAACCCCTCCATGCGTTGACGGCTCGAGTTTAGAGATTTCAACCGAACCGGGCGGCCCGGATCAGGTCCGGATCGTGAATTACGAAAACGACCGGGTGGAGGTGGTGGCCGACAGCGGGCATCCGCGCCTGCTGGTCCTGGCGGATGTCCTCACCGAAGGATGGAAGGCTTGGCTGGACGGTCGGGAAGTGCCGATCCACTACGCCAACTACGCTTTCCGGGGCGTGTTTCTGCCTCCGGGACACCACGAGATCAGCTTCCGATTCCGTCCGTTCGACGCCGACGTTGCCCTCCGTGTCCTGCGGAGAATCTTATCGGGCCGCGACGAAAACCCGGTGCCGATTCGTTACCGTTGACGGCTCCTCCCGTCCGGTTTGGAGGTCTTCGGCCGCCATCGCAAAGGTGAATCGATCCAACTCGCGGCGCGCCCCTGCTGTATGATGCGGCGCGAATGATTCTTGCCCGCACAAGCGGAGGACAGGAGAGACTATTCATGACAGGTCCGATACTTACGATCATCGTTTCGCTCGTGTTGAGTGCCCCCGGTCTCGCCGGCCGGAATCCAGCGGAGACCGCGGCGGGTACGGGCCGTCCCGGTTCGGCTACCGGATCCACGCCCGAGGGGGTCCACTGCAAAGGCCAGCCCCAAGGCACGTCGTGCTGGATGGAGTTGGCCAATCAGCCGGGATGTTACGTCTGGAACAGCTACTTCCAGGAGGACGAGGCCCTGACTTGGACGGCAGGGTGCGCCGGGGGGTTGGCTCACGGCAAAGGCACGCTGACGGAGGTCTGGGACGGGGGCAAAAAAAAGGAGGAAGACGCCGGGCGCAGTGGGAAGGGTGAGGCGCTGGGGCGGTGGGTCTACCGCGACCAGGATGGGAACGTCTCGGAGGGCCCGTTTGAGGAGGGCATGCGTCACGGAGACTGGGTCGAGCGCTTGGCGGGAGGGACCGTCCAGGAAGGGCCGTATGAGGCGGGGAAACGGCAGGGCAAGTGGTCGCTGCGCTTCGCTACCGGCACCGTCATGGAGGGCTCGTTTGCGAAGGGGTAGCAAGAGGG
>JAPOYZ010000252.1 GCA_026706325.1 Candidatus Aminicenantota bacterium | reverse complement strand
AAATGCTCGGGGAGGACTTCCGGACCCTGCGTGTAGTAGTAGACCAGGGAGGCGCCGATGACGGCCAGCAGGAAGGAAATCGTGATGCTGACCACGATGCTGGTGACGAAGCTGCGTTTGGCGGCCCGGACATCCACGGTGCTGAAGTAGCGCTGCAGGGTCATCTGGTTGGCGCAATGGGCCGTCAGGGTCCAGATCACCGCCGAGAGGGTCATGGTCACCACCGTGCCGGCCTGGGTGGGGTCGGGGGAGAAGAAGGTGAAGCTCTCGTTGTCCCGGGCGGTCACCACGTGGTACCAGTCCAGCGGCCCCGAACCCGTGGTCCAGGCCACGAAGCCGATGGTGAACAGCCCTCCGCCCACCAGGAGTGCCGCCTGAATCACGTCGGTCCAGACGACAGCCCGGATCCCTCCCATCATGGTGTACACGGTGGCGACGACTCCGATCACCCCGATGACCACCACCAGGGGCAGCCCCGTGGCCACCGCCAGCGCACGTGAGGAGACCAGAACGATCACGCCCATGAGCACGGTGACGAACAGGAGGAACATGGTGGCGCCCAGCAGCCGCACCGAGAGGTTGTACCGGTGTTCCAGGTATTCGTAGGCGGTGGTGAACTTGAAGCGGACGAAGAAGGGGATCGCCAGAAGCAAAATGAGGACGATGTCGATGGGAATGGCCACCAGGTTGCTCAGGAAGGCGCCGAAGCCGAATCGCCAGACGATGCCGGGACTCGCCAGATAGGTGATGCTGGACAGCAGCGACGCGATGATGCTGACTCCCACGGCGAACCACGGAAGGCGCCGCCCGCCCAGGAAGTATTCTTCTTCGGTCTTCTGCCCCCTGGCGAGCCGCCAGCCCAGAAACATCATGGCCGCCAGATAGGCGACCAGCACCACGTGATCCGCGAAGTGAAGTTGCATCAGATCAGCCTTCCTTTTCCTGCTACTGCGACGGCGCGATCCGGATCGACTCGATACCGGGGCCCGGACCATCCCCAATGTTCGAGAGACGGATGCTCACTCTCCAGCGGGCTCCCGTCAACGGGACAGTGTAGCTTTCGACGCCGCCGTGGATCTCCCGCCAGCTCGATCCCCCGTCCGCTTCGCCGTCACCGTCGGCGTCCTCCTCCAGCCGGAACAGTGCCCGGCGTCCTCCGAACGTGTACTGCTCCAGGTCCGACACCTTGGAGTCCCGGGTCGCATAGTAGGCCACGGCCACGAAGGTCCCGTCCATCCTCCGCTTCAGGTCGCCGTAACCGGTGTCGGTTCCCGGGCGCATGGGACCGTGCAGCAGCTCGGGTCCCTGCCAGGTGGAGCCGTCGTCGTCGGACCAGTAGACCACCGGCTTGCGGGTGTAGCCCCCGCCGATGCTGTGCAGCCCCATGCCCCAGAGACGTCCTTCTCCAGCACCGTAGTCCAGCACGTTCCCATGCTGGAACCGCGGATTGCTCGCCTTGTAGATCCGCGCCCGCTGCCAGAGGCCCCCTTCCACCCCGCCGTCCACCTTGGGAGAGATCTCCTCCAGCGGGGCGAAGGTGGCGCCCATGTCGGTGCTCACCGTCTGCCAGGTATGCCGGTTCCCGGCCCCGTCCCGCAGCACGGCGACGATAGTGCGATTGCCCACGTACTCGATGGCCGGCTCGAAGGTGGCGCCGCCGTGCGGCTCCTTCTCGCTGGCCAGGGGACCGATCCAGCTCAGGAACTCGTAGCTGCGGCCGTCGTCGGTGGAGCGGGCCAGCAGAGTCCCCGCCTGCGCCTCGTGGTGGAAATACTGGAACGCCATGTAGACATGGGTGGGATTCTCCGGATCCACGAACCAGTCCTCGGTGCCGAGGACCAGATCTCCGGGCGCCCCGGTGACCCCCTTCACGTGGATCCGATCATGGTCCTGGATCCAGGTCTTTCCGCCGTCGTGGGATCGGAGCTGACGCGTTCCGGAACTGTAGGAGGTCCGCCAGAACTGAAGGATGAGGTCGCCGCTGGGCATGCGGTAGAGTCCCGGCTCGCTGTGGGTGTAGCCGTCGTCGAAGGGCATCCCCGAGATGGGGGTGCCGTCGAACCAGCGGTCCAGCTCTCCCCAGTTCCGCCCCTCGTCCGAGGAGGTCAGAATGTGGATGGCGTCCTGGCCCTTCCAGTCGATGTGATTCAGTCCCGAGCGAAGCGCCATGACCCAGCGGTTCTCATCCAGAATGGCGATCATGGAGCGGCCGTACCAGTCGTGCGGAACTCCGTCGCTTCCGGTGTAGGGTTCCTCGGAGCCGTCCACCACGACTTCGATGGTCTTGTCGCGGAACAGGTCCAACCGGGACCGGACCGTGACCTGGACCGTACCGGCCTCTCCAGATCCGTCCTGCCAGTCCCCGGTCCAATGTCCTTCACCGTCCGTTTCCAGCACCAGGCCCTCGGGGCCCATGACCGCGCCGCCGGTGGCGCCGGCGGCGTCCTTCCACTGCTCTTCCGACTCCAGGATCAAGGTTCCACTCCCCGGACCACAGGCCGCAACAGCCGCGGCCAGAACGAATACCACTCCCCGCAGGCCATTTGAGTTCCTCACGATCCTTTACTCCCTTCAGCCACCACCGGATTGGACAGGACGCCCACCTGAGGGATCTCGATCTCCACCCGGTCTCCGGGGTAGACCGGCCCCACTCCCGAGGGCGTCCCGGTCAGGATCACGTCTCCCGGGAGCAGGGTCATGGCCTGGCTCATGTAGGAGACGATCTCGGCGACGGGATAGATGAGGTCCGAGGTGTTGGTGCGTTGCCGCTCCCGGCCGTTGACGCGGGCCAGCAGCAGCAGGTCGGTGGGGTCGAGTCCCGTGACGATGGCGGGCCCCAGCGGGCAGAAGGTATCGTATCCCTTGCCCATGAGAAGACATCCCTCCTTCATCTCGGCTCTCTGAATGACCCGCTCGCTCACGTCGTTGCCGCAAGTGTAGCCCAGGACATGATCCAGGGCCTCGCTGACGCCGACCCTGCGTGCTTTCCGTCCGATGACTGCGACCAACTCCGCCTCGAAGTGGACTTCCAGGTCCCCGCCGGCTGCCGGATAGATGATGGGTTCCTCCGGCCCGATGGCGGCCGTGGAGGGCTTCATGAAGAGCATGGGCTGAGGCGGATGCGCCTTCCCCCCTTCGGCCGCGTGGTCGGCATAGTTCAGGCCCAGGCCGAAAATCCTGGGCGCGGACACGGGCGAGAGAATCCGCACCGACTCCGACCGCGTGGCCGTCCCGTCCGGAGCCGGGCTCTCGTATGGCGTCCCTTCCAGACGCCGGATCAGTCCCCCCTCTTCCAGGACTCCGTAGCGGGCCCGATCCCCTTCCTGATAACGAACGATCTTCATCGCCTTTCCCCTTCGATTCCTTCCTGAAACGCCCGGTAGAGATCTCCCACGCGCGCCTCGTTTGCATCGCCGTCGTGGACCGCGATCCGAAGTCCGAACTCAATGCCCTGTTCCGGTTCCAGTGACCAGGTCCGGCCGGACATGGGGTTGATGGTCAAGGTCCCCCAATCGGTCACGTACCAGGGGTGGCCCGCCGTGCCGGAGTGGGGAAACAGGGCCACGCCGGCACGGACCCCCCGTCCCAGGGTCCCGGAACCGTCCACCCAAACCGCATTCCCGCGGCTGATCTCCCGGCCTCCCTTCCGGCCCGCCGAGTCCAGAAGCGTACCCCCATGGGTGACGGTCAGGGCCTCGATCAGGCGCACTCCGAAGAGTCCATGGCGGGTCGGCCCCAGCTCCAGCGCCCACCGGCCGGCCTGAAGACGGGAGCGGACATCGATCAGGTTCACCCGCTCCCCGGGACGAACGTCCAGCGTCCGCAATTCGTTCAGGAGGACCCGTCCGTCCGACGCGGCCCATTCCTCCGGACCGCGCCACTCGAGGTTCAACTCGATTCTCAAATGGTCCGGAGCCAGTTCTTCGGTCTCGATCCCGGTGGTCAGGATCCGTCCCGGCGCCCGGCCCTGAAAGGTCCCGTTCACGTAGAAATTGTAGGTCCCCTCCTCGGTTTCATCGGAGGAATAGGGAAAGAGGCACCGGACCCGGTCCAGGGCCACCCAAATGGAATTGTGGTGGGGGTGATCCGCCGGACTCTCGGAGGTGACGGAGAAGCCGGCCGGGGTGAACACCGGGTAGAGGTAGGACCGGTAGGGTCCCTGACTCAGCGCCAGGATTCGCCGGCCCCGCCAGCGGACCGCGAGGCGATGCGACGCCGCCCAGGCCCCCCGGGCCAAGTCGACCCGGTCTTCCAGAATTGAGAAAGATTCCACCAGAACCGCCTGCCGTCGCTGGATTTGCAATCGGGGGTCGTCCCGGCCAGAATGACCCGTCAACTTCGTGCGGGATGGCCCAACCGACCGGGACGCAATCATGACCGAGACGAGATCGGATGTCCAAGGCGACCGCCGGATGCTGCGGGAGGCCCGCGCCCAAGGACGCGGCGCACTACTGAAGACCTACGTCCGGCTCTCGGGGCCGGGCTGGCTCCAGAGCGCCCTCACCCTGGGAGGCGGATCGTTGGCCAGCGGCCTCTACCTGGGGACCCTCTCCGGGTTTGCCCTCCTCTGGCTCCAGCCGGTGGCCATGATCCTGGGCATCGTCATGCTGGGCGCCATCAGCTACGTCACCCTCTCCACCGGCGAGAGGCCCTTTCAGGCCATCAACCGGCACGTGAGCCCCCTCCTGGGATGGGCCTGGGCCATCGCCAGCCTCATGGCCAACATGGTCTGGTCCCTCCCCCAGTACAGCCTGGCCACCAGCGCCGTCCAGCAGAACCTGCTGCCGGACCTGCTGGGGGCCGACGGCCTCACCGGCGACCTGGGCGGTAAGGTCGTCATCTGCGGCGCCATCCTGGCGGTCACCATTTCCATCACCTGGCTCTACGGCAAGGGCGGCTGGGGCGTGAAGCTGTACGAGGGCACCCTGAAAGTGGTGGTGGCTCTGATCGTTCTCTGCTTCTTCGGCGTCGTCGTGAAGATGACCCTCTCGCCGGGAGCCCTGAACTGGGGAGCCGTCCTCTCCGGATTCGTCCCCGACCTGAGCGTCCTGATGCACCCGGCCGCCACCTACACCCCCTTCCTGGAGGCGGTGGGCGAAACCTCGCGGGAGTTCTGGAGCGGCAAGATCCTGGGGATGCAGCGCGACGTCATGATCAGCGCCAGCGCCACGGCGGTGGGGATCAACATGACCTTCCTGCTGGGGTATTCCCTGCTGTCGCGCGGCTGGAACCGGGAGTTCCGGGGCCTGGCCATCTTCGACCTGTCCACCGGGATGCTCATCCCCTTCCTGCTGGCCACCAGTTGCGTGGTCATCGCCTCGGCCAGCCAGTTCCACACCCGTCCCGCGGCCGGCCTGGTGGCGGAGGCGGAGGGGCCGGCGCCGCCCGCCAAACTGGTGGCCGGCTACCAGGGTTTGTTGAGAGAGCGGATCGCAGCCACGAATCCGGAGCTTTCTCCGGAAGAGCGGAGCCGGGCCGCGGCGCGACTGCCGCGGGCCGACAAGGAATTGGCCGCCATGCTGGTGAAGCGGGACGCCTTCAATCTGGCGGAGTCGCTGGAGCCGCTCACCGGCAGCCTGTTCGCCCGCGTCGTTTTCGGAATCGGCGTGGTGGGGATGGCCCTCTCCAGCATCGCCATCCTGATGCTGATCTCGGGGTTCGTGGTCTGCGAGATGCTGGGACTGGAGCCCAAGGGGCGAGCCTACCGGCTGGGATCCCTGGCCGCCGTGGTCGGCGTCCTGGGTCCCTTCGTGTGGAAGGACGCCCAGTTCTGGCTGGCGGTCCCCACGTCGGTCTTTGGCATGGCGCTGCTGCCCATTGCCTACATCTCCTTCTTCCTGCTCATGAACCAGCGGAAGCTGCTGGGCCGGAACCTGCCCCGGGGAGGAAAGCGCGTCGTGTGGAACGTGCTGATGGCCCTGGCCACGGGGTTTGCCACGCTGGGCTGCGCCTACAGCATCTGGTCGCGGATCGGCGTCCCCGGGCTGGTCGCTGCCGCGGGATTCGTTCTGCTGGCGGTGCTGTTCCGGTTTCGCCGGAAGGGCGGCACGACCTGAGTTGGGCGGTTTCCGGTCGCCCGCGGTCCGCGAGAATCGGCGGTTGGAAACCGCCGTTCCCATGTTGGTGGGCTGCTGAATTAGATTTCCATACCGAGAAGGCGGTCCCCAACTCGAACGTCAGATCTCGTTGATACTCGAGCGACGAGAACGTGAGAAAGCGACTGTCCCCTTCTCTCGCCGTGCGCGTCAGGTCTATTCCCGGCTCGGCCCAATCTGGGTTGCATCGTCCTAAAGAGCAGAGAACAAGCCATGGGTGAACACAACCCCGATCGAACACCTCCGGACAAATGCGCGCGCAAGAAAAGTTGAGCCTACCGGTCTGGCTGCTTGCGGCGCTGGTGGTCGCGTTTCTGGCGCTTCCCGGCATTGGCGCGCGTTACTATTTCGCCGGAAATCTCAACGTCATCCATTGCCTGCTGATACTGTTTTTCTCGATCAATCTCCTGATTTGCTATTGGGAGGTGTGTCTATTCCTTAAACGGGACTATATCGAGACGCGCACCGAGTATTGGCGCAGACAGCAACGTGAAACCGGCCGAACGCCGGCCATCGAGTTCCTTGCCGGCAAGATTCCATTGAGACAAGTCTGGTCTCCGACGCGGTGGGCAGATGTCTGGGCTACCTATTCCCTGTTCGATGGGTCCCATTCGGATCGCCGTACGTTCGGTTTCAATGCCGATATCGCCAACGGATTCATTACACCCGTCCCGACGCTG
>JAPOYZ010000372.1 GCA_026706325.1 Candidatus Aminicenantota bacterium | reverse complement strand
TTCCTGCTCCGGACGACCCCTGGACCCCAGGCTGGCCATGCTGGCCGATCTCAAGCTCAAGATGAACCGCAAACAGTGAAAGGCCGGGCAGGGACCTCCGCCGCGTGAATCGCAGGTGGAGCGCCCGGGCCCGCCAGAGGACAAGACTTTGGCCAATCCCAAGAGACGACATTCCAGGGCCCGCAGGGGACGAAGGAGATCTCATGATTTCCTGACGGCCCCGAGTCTGGCCACCTGCAGCCATTGCGGCAGCACCGTGCTTCCCCACCGCGTCTGTCGCGAGTGCGGATATTACAAGGGACGGCAGGTGATCAAGGCGGGGGAGGCGTAGCCGGCCGTGGCGCCGCGTTGCCGTCCTGATTCGTGCTCTGACGTTCCATGATCGCTTTCGTGTTTCCGGGTCAGGGGTCCCAGGCCCCTGGAATGGGGCTGGACGTGGCTGAGGCCTGTCCGGCGGCCCGGGAGGTCTTCGATCGGGCCGACGCCGCGTTGGGATTCGGCCTGAGCGAGATCTGCCACCGGGGCAACCGCCAGGATCTGGCGCTGACCGCCAATACGCAACCGGCGATTCTGACCACGTCGGTCGCTCTCCTGAGGGCGTTGGGGGAGCGGGGCCGCCGGCCCGATTTTGTCGCGGGACACAGTTTGGGAGAGTATTCGGCGCTGGTTGCGGCCGGGGCGTTGGAGTTCACCGATGCCGTTCGCCTGGTGCGCCGGCGCGGACGGTTCATGCAGGAAGCGGTCCCGGTGGGAGAGGGAAGCATGGCTGCGATCCTGGGTCTGGACGCCGGCCCCCTGGAGGAAGTCTGCCGCGAAGCCGCGGAGGGCCAGGTGGTCTCTGCCGCGAACCTCAACTCTCCTCAGCAGGTCGTGATTGCGGGGCACCGCGCCGCCGTGGATCGTGCCTGCCGGCTGGCGCGTTCGCGGGGCGCCCGGCGGGCGCTGCGGTTGCCGGTGAGCGCTCCGTTTCATTGTTCTCTCATGGAGCCGGCCCGGCAACGCTTGAAGCCGATGCTCGAGGAAACCCGGTTTGCAGATCTGGCCTGTCCTCTGGTCAATAACGTGGATGGACGCGCCGTCACTGCTGGCGCCGAGGCGCGGGAAGGCCTGATTCGTCAGGTGACCGCTCCGGTCCAATGGCGCCGCTCGGTGGAGGCGCTCTGGGAAATGGGCGCCCGGACGTTCGTGGAGGTGGGCCCGGGCCGGGTGCTGAGCCGTCTGATACGGCAGATCGTGCCCGGCGCCGAGACGGTGTGGATCGGGAACCGTGCCGAGGTGGAGTCCTATGTTTGATTTTTCCGGGCAGGTCGCACTGGTGACAGGAGCCTCGCGCGGTATCGGCCGCCGTGTCGCGGAGGACCTTTCCAATCACGGGGCAAGCGTCGCCCTCGTTTCCCGGACGCAGGCGGAAATCGAGAGTGTGGCGGCCGCCGTTGGGGAGTCGGGCCACCCCACGCTGGGGGTCGCCATGGATATCTCGTCGTCCCCTTGCGTTCAGGAAGGGGTAAAGCGCGTGCTGGACGAGTTCGGCAGGATCGATATTCTGGTGAACAACGCCGCGATCGTCCGGGACAAACTGTTGCTCCGGATGACGGAGGAGGATTGGCGCCAGGTTCTCAACACCAACCTGGACGGAGTCTTCCGGGTCACCCGGGCGGTCGTCCGGAGCATGATCAGGCAGCGTTACGGCAGAATCGTGAACCTGACCTCCGTGGTGGGACAGACCGGAAACCCGGGTCAGATCAACTACGTCTCCAGCAAAGCGGGAATCATTGGCTTCACCAAGGCGTTGGCCCGGGAGGTTGCCGCGCGAAACATCACGGTGAATGCCGTTTCCCCGGGATTCATCGACACCGATATGACTCGCAGCCTCCCTACCAGAGCCCGTTCCGGACTGGAAGCCACCATCCCCCTGCGGCGGCCCGGAACCGTCGGGGAAGTGGCTTACGGAGTGCAGTTTCTGGCTTCCAGGGAGGCTGGATATGTAACGGGGCATGTGCTAAACGTAAACGGCGGCATGTATATGTAGTTCACTCCGCGCTCGCGAGCCTCACACGGCGCGGGCCCGGTGCCACCGGTCCCCATTAACAACTTGGTGGAGGAACCAGGTCATCGGTCGAGGATAACGCGGTATCGATCATTATCGGAAACACGATTGGAGGAGCCATGTCATCGGTCGAGGAGCAAGTGAAATCGATCATTGTGGACCAGCTTGGAGTCAACGATTCGGAAGTGAGCGCCGACGCCCGCTTCATTGAGGATCTGGGCGCCGACTCGCTGGACACGGTGGAGTTGGTCATGAAGTTCGAAGAGGACTTCGAACTGGAAATACCCGATGAAGACGCGGAAAAGATCCGAACCGTCCGCGACGCCATAGATTATATCGACGCTCAGCAGACGGGAGTCCAATTTAACGCGAAGCCCCACCGGGGACTTCGGGAGCGACGGCATCTTGAAGAGAAGGGTCGCGGTAACGGGCGTGGGCATGGTTTCGCCCGTCGGTTTGGACACGCGCGAAACCTGGGAGGCGCTGCTTTACGGCAGGAGTGGTGTCGGATACGTGACCCGATTCGACACTTCCAAGTTTCCCACCAAGATTGCCGCCGAAGTCAAGGGTTTCGATCCCCTCCTTTACCTGAGCCGCAAGGAGGTCCGGAAGATGGACCTCTTCATTCAATACGCTATTTCGGCCAGTGACTATGCCGTGAATGCCTCGGGACTCCAGGTCACACCCGAGAACGGCGAGCGAGTGGGCGTCTACATCGGGTCGGGGATCGGCGGATTCGGCATCATCGAACGCGAGCACAACAATTTCCTGGCCCGGGGGCCGCGCCGGATCTCCCCCTTCTTCATTCCCTCGACCATCGTGAATCTGGCGGCGGGGCAAGTGTCCATCCGGATCGGCGCCATGGGCCCCAATTCAGCCACCTGCACTGCCTGTTCGGCCGGCTCTCACGCGCTTGGGGACTCTTTCCGCATGATCCAGCGCGGCGAAACCGACGTCATGATTGCCGGAGGCACGGAGGCCGCAATCACTCCCATGGGAATGGGAGGGTTCTCCGCCATGAGGGCCCTTTCGAAGCGGAATGACGCGCCGGAGAAGGCCAGCCGCCCCTTTGATCGCGACCGGGACGGATTCGTCATGGGCGAAGGAGCAGGAATCCTGGTTCTGGAGGAAATGAATCAGGCCCGCGAGCGGGGAGCCGAAATCCTGGCGGAGATCGTGGGTTACGGCATGAGCGGCGACGCTCACCATATCACGGCTCCCCCGAAGAATGGTTCCGGCGCCGTCCGAGCCATGAGGAAAACCCTGGAGGACGCCGGGGTCGCTCCCGAAGAGGTGGATTACATCAATGCCCACGGAACCAGCACGCCTCCAAACGATCGCATCGAGACTCTGGCCATCAAGACGGTTTTTGCAGATCATGCCCGCAGGCTGGCGGTCAGCGCCACCAAGTCCATGACCGGCCACCTGCTGGGAGCGGCCGGCGGATTGGAAGGGGGAGTCGTGGTGCAGACCCTGAAGGATCAGATCATTCCTCCCACCATCAACCTGGAGACCCCCGACCCGGACTGTGATCTGGATTACGTTCCCGACCAAGCACGGAAGACGGATATTCGTTATGCTATGTCCAACTCTTTCGGCTTCGGGGGAACCAATGCCTGCCTGCTGTTCAAGCGGCACGAGCCATGACAGCCCGTGGCGAAAGTCATCACGGCATTCGACCGTCCCTGCACAGGCGCGGACGGCGTTGCGATTCGGGCACATACTCCCGGTATGCGCGCCGTAAGCGCCTTGTCCGGCGGGCGCAGGAACGGTCTCGGTGCTCGCGGGACTTTCACCACGGACTGTTGAATAGGCCTGCTTTTCAGGGGTATCGGCGGATGAAATGGCCGGGGTGCGGAACTGCGACAGTTCCGGGACTCTCCCATGGAACATAGAAAAAAGGCGAAGACGGTCACCGGATCCAGCCGGAGAAGTCTGCTGGCGAGGCGGTTTCTCGGTCTCAAGCATTGGCGCAAAGGCCCCTTGGGGCAACTGACGGTGCGGCAGATCGTGGCCGGTCTGATTCTCTCCGTGGTTGTCGCGGGTGTCCTGGCCGGTTACCAGTTTCAATCCATTCCCGACTACAACCAGGGCGACATTGCGGACCGGACCATCGAAGCGCCCCGCGACTTCCAGGTCGTGGACCTGGAAGCGACCGATGAGATGAAGCGGGAGATCATGGAGGGTGTGCCCGGTGTCTTCGATCTGGATCTGTCCGTCAACCATCGGTTGGAATCGGAGCTGAAGAGCGCCTTTGCGGACGCCCGGCGAATCATTTCGGCAGTCCGGACGCGGTACCAACTGGGGAACGGGCAGTCTTTCCCCACGCGGGTGAAAGCCGAGTTGCTGTCCGAGTTGAGCCGCGGCCTCCCCCGGTTTGCCCAGGGGAAGGTGCTGGAGATCTGCCTCGCACAGGATTTCTCCTCCGAACTGGAGGATCAGATGCTGGCCGTACTCCGGGAATCGATGAAATCTCCCGGCGTCATTCTCAACCGACAGATTCTGCTCAACTACCGCGATCGGGGAATCATTCTCCAGAATGCCATTACCGGCCGTCAGGAACCCTTGGACGATTGGATCGCGATTCGGGATCTGGGCCAGGCCCGGGACATCCTGCGGCAGAACGAATACGAGCTCACGGCGGTGGGCCGAGTGTCCAAAAAACGGGTCATCAGCTTCCTGGACACGTGGGTGGTTCCCAATGTCAGCTTCAACGAGAGAGCCACCCGGGACTTGGAGGATCTGGCGTCCGAGGAAGTGGATCAGGTTCTGGTCCAGGTCCGCAAGGGCCGGACCCTCGTCCGGAGCGGTGACGAGATCGGGGCTCGGGAGATTCTGTTGCTCAGCGGCCTCAAGAGCATGGAGCAGCCGAGCCGGGTCGCGGGAAAGTTCTTCGGAGTCCTGATCATGGCCGGGTTCTTCCTGTTCGCTCTGGGCCATTACGCCGTCACGGCTAGAGAGACCAAGGCGGAGACTTCCAGATATCATGTTCTGTTGCCGCTGGTGCTGCTCTCCACGCTGGTGGTCTGCAAGGTCTTCGTGGTATTCGCGGACTTCGTCGTGGAGGGGATCGGGTTCGAGAGATTCCAGAACCCCGTGGATTTCTATCTTGTGGTACCCGTGGCGACCGGCGCCATCATTGCCGTCCTGCTGACAAACGTCCCGCTGACCGTATTCTTCGCTCTGACCTTTGCGGTCTTCATGGGACTCATGACGGGCGAAGGTCTCATGATCGTCTACACGCTGGCCGGCTCTCTGGCCGCCGTCCACGCACTGGACCAGTATCGCGAGCGATCGGCCGTCACCCGTGCCGGTCTGATCATCGGCCTGGTCAACGTGGCGGTCGCCTTGGGTTATCAGTTGATTTACATGGACGTGGGGTTTGATTGGCTGCTCTTTCTCCTGCGTTCGGCCAGTGGACTCGTGAGTGGAGTCATTGCCGCCATGCTGGCCTCGCTGCTGCTCCCCATTCTGGAGTCTCTTTTTCGGATCACCACTGACGTCCGCCTGCTCGAGCTCTCGAACCTGAACAATCCCGTCCTGCGGCGACTGGCCCTGGAAGCCCCGGGGACCTATCACCACAGCATCACCGTCGGCACCCTGGCCGAAGCCGGGGCGGAAGCCATCGGAGCCAACAACCTCCTGGTTCGTGTGGGGGCCTACTACCACGACATCGGCAAGCTCAAGGCGCCCGAATACTACGTCGAGAACCAGATCTACACCGGAAACAAGCACGACAACCTGACTCCGAACATGTCCAGTCTCATTCTGGGCAGTCACGTGAAGGACGGACTCGCCATCGCCGACGAGATCAAGCTGATTCCCAAGGTCCGTGACCTCATCCCGCAGCACCATGGGACCCGGGTGATGAAGTATTTCTACGAGAAGGCCAAGGAGGCCGCCCGGAAGAGGGGGGTGGAGGTCCGCGAGAGTGAGTTTCGCTATCCAGGACCCAAACCGCAGAGTCGAGAGGCGGCGATCCTCATGTTGGCCGACCAGGTGGAGGCGGCTTCGCGCACCCTGGAAGATCCGGGGCCGGGTCAGATCCGGAGCATGATCCAGCGGTTGACCCAGGCCACCATGGAGGACAGACAGTTCGACGAGTGCGACGTCACCATCAAGGATCTGGGCCGGATCGGCAGTGCGTTCGAACGGGTCCTCAGGGGTATGTACCACCATCGGGTGGAGTACCCCGGATTCGAGTTCAACAAGCGTATTGAGGAAGAGCAACTCCCGCATCCACGTATTCAATAGGCAGAAAAAGATCCTGGTCGAGACACGGCGTCTCAAGGAGTTTTTGGGCCGTCTCGCTCACAGGCTGGGGATCACTGCGGAGTTCTCCACCGTCCTCGTCAGCGATCGCGGAATCCGGCTCTACAACCGCCGCTACCGGGGGGTGCCCGAACCGACTGACGTTCTCGCATTCCCCATGGGCGAGGAGTCCTACCTGGGTGATATCCTGATTTCAGTGGAAACGGCCGACCGGCAGCGTCGGGGGGTTCTGCAGACGGAACTGAGAGTGTTGGCTCTTCATGGTCTTCTCCATCTCATGGGGTATGACCATGAGGCCGACTCAGGTGAAATGGAATCGATGGAAGTGCAACTGAGAAGGGAGTTTCAACTTCTTTGAATTGGGCGGTCGCCCTGTTGTTGGCGCTCTCTCTTCTGATTCTCCTCTTTCTCTCGGTGGTTGAGACTGCCGTCATTCGAATCTCCCGCCTCACTCTCAGGATA
>JAPOYZ010000356.1 GCA_026706325.1 Candidatus Aminicenantota bacterium | reverse complement strand
CCCACCTTCATGAATGCTCCGGTTGCCGCGCACTGTATGAAGACCTCGCGGGCCTGGAGAAAATGAATCGTTCTCTCAGACAGGGGGTGAAAGCGCCGCCGGACTTCTACCGCAAGATTGCGGGAAGCTCCATGTCCGGCGGCGACTTGGGACGCGTGGTTCTGGGAGGGCTGGCTTCGGTGATGCTGTTCGTCACCAGCGGGGCTGTGGTTCCAACGGAGTCGGCGGAGATTTCCGGCGGCGGTGAGCGCACTGCCTTGGAGTCGCGGCGCTCGGAGAGTGCCCGGGACCGGCTCCGGAGCCGTTCGGGTCGAGACAACCTCCACCGTTGGGTCAAGGAAGACCAGCCGGTCGCCTCCTCCTACGTCGAGCTCCGAGTGGAGGACTCTTCCGGAACGCCGGTTCTGGTGCGGGTGCCCCGAACCGTCGAGGTGCGCACCAGCGACCTGCATCACGGACTCTACTGGCAACGGGTCAGCCATTAGGAGCCTGCACGGCAGAAATCGATCTACTGCGAAAGCGTATAATCGGTCCATATTCGTGCGATTTCTCGGCGAATAGAACTACTATGCACCTCCAAATCGTGAAAATCCGGCCTCGATTCTCCGCTTTCTCGCTACGATCATTTCTGCCGCGCAGACTCCTAGCCGCTGGTTCGATTTGATCTCATGGCCTCCGTCCTCTTCGGCGAGACCAATCTCCTGAATCGCTCAAAATGGCCGGCTCGCCGGGCGTCCTTCTCATTGGCGCCGGTCGTGATGCTGGCGCTGGCCTGCCCTCTCGCCGTTGATGCGGCGCCGCCTGATCCGGTCCGGGACTCGCTGGTCCGGATCTCCTTGAAACGTCAATTCCACGGGGTCGTTTTCCGGGACGGGATGCTGCCGAACGTCCAGGTTCACGAGAAGATCCTGTTGGAAGGGGCGTATCTCGACTCCGGCCACATCGTCTCCTATCTGGGCAGCCACGGCATCGACCTGGACCACCCGACCGTGGAGATCGTTTTGAGGCCGGGAGAGGAGGGTCAGGCTCCACTTCGGTTGGTGGGGGTGGACGAACGGATCAGCCTGGCGGTCCTGGAACCCGCCGCTTCTTCCCGCCCGGCCCGGTCCGCGCCCGGCGATTCCAATCCGAACCAGGTCCACATGGCCTACGCGGGAGAGTCCGGATGGAACCTCCTCTCCTGCAAGACTCTCCGCTGGGAACCGCTACAGGCAGGCCCCGGCAGGACAGTCCTGTTGCGGCCCCGGGATGCGCCCCGCGAGTCGGACCTCTGGGAGGGAGGGTTCCTGCTGGATCTCAACCAACGGGTCCTGGGGCTGGTGACCCGCGTGAGCCGTCATCCGTTGGGGCGGAGTCTCAATTGCCGGGTTCTCCCCTGGTCGATGGTGCGCGAGTCCGCCCGGCAGGTGTTATCCAGAAACGGTCACATTCGCTCGGGTTGGCTGGGAGTCTATGTAGTCGGGGGGAAAGGCGGACCGGAGATCGACGGGATCGAGCCCGGAAGCCCGGCGGCTCTCGCCGGACTTCAATCGGGGGACGTGATATTGAAGGCGGGTGAGGTCGATGCTCCGTCCCTGGAGGGTCTGCTGCAGGCCATCCGCCGGAACGAACCCGGATCACGGCTGGATCTGGTGGTGCGCCGGGGAGACGCGACCAGAGAAGTCGAGGCGACGTTGGCCCCGAGGCCGCCCCTGCATTCTCATCTGGCTTGGCGGATGGAGTTGCCCGGCGTCGTCGGCGGGCGTTTGATCGAGGAGATGTTTCTGCAGAGGGTGCTGGTGCCGATTCCACCCGGTCTGGGACTCGTGGTCGATCCCTGGGTGCCCGATGGCGCGGGAGGCGCTTCCGGCTCCATCGACAGAGGACTCCGGGTAAGATCGGTGGGGACCCGGAGCATCGGATACCGGGCGGGTCTCCGCAGTGGGGATATCCTGATCCGGATCAACGACCAGCCGGTGGGATCATCGGGCGACCTGCGCCGTTACTCCCGGACGGGTGTGGATGGATTCTTGATTCTCCATTATCTTCGGGGGGGCCAGCTTCGAACCTTCCGCCTCCGGCTGCCTTGACGGAGCGGACGTGTCCAACCGCCGACCGCAAAGATGGTACAGCGGTTTCCAGCCGCCGGCCGCGAAGCGGTATTAAAGCGTAACCCGGCAAGTTTGAAAAATCCGTGACAGACATCCTCTCCATCCGCGGAGCCCGCCAGCACAATCTGAAAAACGTCGACCTGGACCTGCCCCGAAACCGGATCACGGTCATCACCGGTCTCAGCGGATCGGGAAAGTCGAGCCTGGCCTTCGACACCCTCTACGCTGAGGGACAGCGGCGCTACATCGAGTCTCTCTCCACCTACGCCCGCCAGTTCCTGGAGAAGATGGAGAAGCCGGACGTGGACTCCATCGAAGGGCTGTCGCCCGCCATCTCCATCGAGCAGAAGACCACCACCCGGAGCCCCCGCTCCACCGTGGGGACCATCACCGAAGTCTACGACTATCTCCGTCTCCTCTTCTCCAGCATCGGAACGCCCAGTTGCCCTCGCTGCGACCGCCCCATCACCCGCCAGTCGGTGGATCAGATCGTCTCCCGGATCCTGGCCGACGCGCCGGGTAAACGGGGCATGATCCTGGCTCCCCTGGTACGGGACCGGAAGGGCGAGTTCAAGAAGCTGTTCGAACGATACCGGAGGGAGGGATACCTGCGGGCGCGGGTGGACGGGCTCATGGAGTACCTGGAGGAACCTCCGCAACTGGACAAGCGGAAGAGCCACACGGTGGAGATCGTCGTGGACCGGGTTCAGGTTCTGGAGCAGGCCCGGGCCCGAATCCGCAACTCGGTCCAACACGCCGTCGATATGGCCGAAGGGTTGGTGGCCTTCTCTCCCTGGGGCGGGTCCGACCTCCTCTTCTCGGAGCGGGCCGCCTGCGTTCGCTGTGGCATCAGCATGCCGGAGTTGGAGCCCCGAAGCTTCTCCTTCAACAGCCGTTTCGGTGCCTGCTCCGAATGCGAGGGATTGGGGATTCGGCTTCGAGTCAACTTGAGGCGCCTGATGCCGGACCGGGACGCCACTGTGGAAACCTTCTCCCTGGAGTTGCCCGACCGGGACCTCAAGCGGTTCATGCGACAATCTCTTCACGCTCTCCTGGAGCACTTCTCCCTGGATCCCGGAATCCCTCTCCGGGAATATCCTGACCGTGTCTGGAAGGCCCTGCGTGCGGGTCTCGACAAGCCCATACTGTTCCGTTACGGCGAACTGACCTATCCGGCGCGCTTTCCGGGATTGGAGCGATGGTTTCGCAAAAAACTCCGGGCCACGGGAAGCGAGAAGAGGAAGCAGCGGCTCCTCAGCTTCATGGTCGAGGGCGACTGCCCCGCTTGCGAGGGAAGCCGGCTCCGTCCCGAGAGCCGGGCGGTGCGCATTCAGGGACGCTCCATTTCGGAATACTGCCGGATGCCGCTGGACGAGTGCCTGCCTGCTCTGGAGGCCATCCGGCTCACCCGCCGGCAGGAGTCCATCGCCGGCCCGGTCCTGGATGAAATCCATCACCGGGTCCGGTTTCTGCTGAAAGTGGGGCTCTCCTACCTGACGCTGGACCGGAAGGCGGCTTCGCTGTCGGGCGGGGAAGCACAACGAGTGAGGCTGGCCACCCAGGTGGGCTCCCGGCTCCGGGGAGTCCTCTACGTCCTGGACGAGCCCTCCGTGGGCCTCCACCCGCGGGACGTGGCCAGCCTCCTGGGCAGCCTGCGACAACTCCGGGACCTGGGGAACACGATCCTCATCGTGGAGCACGATGAGGAGACCATCCGCAACGGCGACTTCGTAGTGGACCTGGGACCGGGCGCGGCCAACCACGGCGGGCGGGTGGTGGCGGCGGGAAGCCTCCAGGAGATTCTGCGCCATCCCGATTCCCTGACCGCTTCCTACCTGCGGGGCACGCGCCGCATCGAGCCTCCTCCGAGGAACCACTCCGGAGAACCCCGGTCCATCGAAGTCGTGGGCGCCACCCACAACAATCTCCGCGACATCGACGTCAAATTCCCCCTGGGACGGCTGGTCCTGGTGACGGGTGTCTCGGGCTCGGGCAAGTCGTCCCTGGTGAGCGAAGTGCTCCACCGCGCCCTGAGCCGGAAACTCTACGGCTCCTTTGCGGAACCGGGTCCTCATCGGGAGATCCGGGGCCTGGAGCACGTGGACAAGGTCATCGAGATCGACCAGTCGCCCATCGGCCGCACGCCTCGGTCGAACCCGGCCACCTACACCGGCGTCTTCACTCCCATTCGGCAGTTGTTCTCCCTCCTGCCCGAATCCAGGTCCCGGGGCTACAAGGCCGGACGATTCAGTTTCAACGTCTCCGGCGGCCGGTGCGAAGCCTGCCGGGGAAACGGATTGAGCAAGATCGAGATGAACTTCCTCCCCGACGTCTACGTGGTGTGCGAGAGCTGCAACGGCACCCGTTACAACCGGGAGACCCGGGAGATTCGCTACCGCGGCTATTCCATCTCGGACGTGCTGGACATGACGGTGGAGGAGGCCTGCGAGCTCCTGGAGAACATCCCCACCATCAAGTCGCGGCTCACCACGTTGGTGGAGGTGGGGCTGGGCTACATCCGGCTGGGCCAGTCGGCGCCCACGCTCTCGGGCGGCGAGGCCCAACGGGTGAAGCTGGCCAGCGAGCTCAACCGGCGGGCGACGGGCAACACCATCTACATCCTGGACGAGCCCACCACCGGCCTCCACTTCGAGGACGTGAGGCGCCTTCTGGACATCCTCCACCGCCTGGTGGACGTGGGGAATACGGTCATCGTCATCGAGCACAACCTGGAGGTGGTGAAGAGCGCCGACTGGATCATCGACCTGGGGCCCGGCGGAGGGAAAGCCGGCGGCGAAGTGGTCTGCACCGGTCCGCCGGAGGCTGTGGCCGGGTTTCCCGGCTCCTACACCGGCCAGGCCCTGCGCCAGGTTCTGGCCGGATGACGGGTCCACCGCCCGCGCCGTCCGAGACCGGAGCGGTCATCAGGGCGATCTGGAGCCGAAGGGGTTGGCTTGCGGCCTCTCTCCTGGTCGTTCTCTCGTGCGCCGCCTGGACCTGGATCAGTTTTCGATTCCGCTACGGCGAGGGACACGCCGACCGGCCCATCCTGACTTTCGTCCTGCTCTACGCGTGCGCCTGGGCGGGATTCTTCCTGGGCTACCTTCAGCTTCGCCGGGGAGACCGCCAAGCGCCGCTTCTCCTGATCGTGGCGACTGCCCTGGTCGCCCGCGTCCTGCTGCTCAGCTCCGGCCTGATTCAGGAGAATGACGTCTACCGTTACGTCCTGGACGGACAGGTCCTGCTGGCGGGAGAGAATCCCTACGAGCAGTCTCCTTTGGAACTGTCGCTCCTTCCTCCGGAGCCTGTGGAACGGGCGCTGTCAGACCCGGCCGCGGAGCAGGTCATCTCCCGCATCGGGTACGCCGAGATTCCTACCCTCTACCCTCCGGCGGCTCAGGCGGCGTTCGCCGCCGGAGGCCTGATCAGCGGATGGAACTGGATCGGACTCCGGGTCCTGTTCACCCTGTTCGATCTGGCCCTCATGGGGCTGATCGTCCTGCTGCTCACCCGGATAGGCTCCTCCCCTTCCCGGGTGCTCCTGTACGCCTGGAACCCGCTGGTGTTGAAAGAGGTCACCAACTCGGTCCACGTGGACGTCCTGCCCGCCTTCTTCGTCGTGCTTCTGATGGTGAGCCTGGAACGGACTCGGCCACACGGGGGCTGGAGGTGGCTGTTGGTGGCCGCCGGGTCCATGGCTGCAGGAGTGCTCTCGAAGCTGTATCCCATCCTCCTGTTGCCGGCCGCGGTCCGGTTCATCTCCCTGGTTTCGGGCGGGAAAAGGGCCGTCACCTTCGCGGCCGCGTCTCTCGCCGGGATTGTGCTTGGGTACGTGCCCTTCTTGTCCCTGGACCTGGACCGGCTCACCGAAGGTCTCAGGAGCTATGCGGAACGCTGGCGGATGAACCAGGGCGCCTTCGACCTGCTGGAGGTTCTGCTCCCCCAGCCTCGGCTCGCCTGCGGCATCCTGATCCTGGCGGTCGCCGTGGCCGTGCCCTGGGTCCGCCTCCGGTCCCGCGGATCACCGGCGGAGCTGATCGGAGCCTGCCACTGGGTCCTGCTGCTCTGGTTTCTCCTTCTGCCCGCGCCCTTTCCCTGGTACGCGGTAGTTCTGGCGGCACTGTTGCCGGCGGCGCCGCGATTCGCGTTGACGGCGCCCGCCGTCGTCGCGCTCTCCGGCGCGGCCGGCCTCTACTACCTCAGCTTCTACTACGAGTACCAGCGGTTTCCGGAAGCCTGGTGGACCTGGACCCGGCTTGCCGAGCACGGCTTGATCTGGGGAACCCTGGGATTCACTTGGCTACAGTCCCGGCGAAGAGGCGATTTCCAATCGCCCTCCCGGAGGGGGACTGGTAGTCCCCCACAGAAGGGGGGCCTTTCCTGGTAGGCAAGTGAGATTGCGTGTAGCATACGATTCATCGACGCATACCGTTAGGGTCAGGACGCAGGGTGCCGGCTGCGTCCCGTATATGAGGAGAATGCTATGAGATTGAACTGCAAGGGAGCGCTGACTCTCGCCGTTCCGGCATTGGTCATTTTGGCGACCGGGGCTGCCGAGGCCAAGACCACTGCCGGCGAGGTCAAGGACGATGCAACCCTCGAGGCCTTCGTCCTGGGGGCGAAGGCGGAAATCGAGGCGATCACGGACGTAAACGAAGGAGCAAAGCTCAGGGAGAGGCTGAGAACGGAGGGC
>JAPOYZ010000060.1:3417-6784 GCA_026706325.1 Candidatus Aminicenantota bacterium | reverse complement strand
TGTGAACGAAGGTGTAGAGCTGATCGAGTTGCTCCCGTGCGATCTCGGCTGTCATTCCACCGGTGGCTGTCGCGCGGGCATAGGCTTCAAGGGCCTTCTCCGCATTCCGCTGTCCGAGGTAAGCCCGCCCCATGCGCAAATAGGCTCGATCATGGTCCGGTTCCAATTCCACTACCTTGGAGAAATGTTCGACGCAACTATTCAGGTGCTGGGCCTTGCTCGAGCTGCTCTTCATGGATTGATGCAGATTCGCCAACCCCAGGGCGTAGTGGCCATCCGCCTCCAGGCGCTCTTTATTGCGAGTCCATTCCACCAGGCTCATTTGTCCGGGCTGTTCTGCGGCAGCGGCGCCATCCAGACCCTGTTGCGCTCTGGCCAGGGCCTTCTGCACCTCACCCCTTTCGGCATATCCGACGGCCAGTTCGATCAGGAGGACGTAACTGGAGGGCAGCTCGGCAATGGCCTTCTCGCCGTGCTCCACGAACCGTTCGTACTCATTCTGCTGCTGGAAGTAGAGAGCCAGAAGCTGGTGGGCCAGTGGCGTCAGGCCACTCTTCGGATGAAATTCAAGGAAGTCCATGGCCAGTTCGGCCTTCTGCTGCAGATCTTCGGTCTGATCGATGGCCGTCCAGGCGTCGAACTCCTCCTTGGTCTGGGCTTGCCCCACAACCCTGACCGGTTCGGGAGGAGCCACCAGGGGTTCGTCTTCGTCCAAGAGAAACCCTTCGTCTTGCTGTCCCTGGTTCTGATTCTGAGCGACGGCCCAGTCCCCAGTGGAGAACAAACCTAGGAGAACAACAATGGCGAGAACCTGTTTCATTCTTTTTCTCCGAATCTCATGAAAAGAAGGCCGCCCCGATCAAGAGGGCCGACAGTCATTGTGGCATAAAAGGCCAGCAAATTCACGGGATGAGAGGTGTAGGGGGCACCCCCTGTGGGCGCCCTCTTTCCTCACTCCCCCTGTTCCTCCGGCCCCAGGGCTTCGATCAGTTCGGTGGCTTCTTTCCTGGCCCCTTTCAGATCCCCCTCCAGGACCAGGACCTGCTGAAAGCGCTTCCGGGCTTCGGCCATGGATCCCTGGGAGGCCAGGATGCGGCCCATGCGGACCAGGGACAAACCTCGGATCCACATGGGGGCCGTCGAACTGGAGACGCTCTCGTAGTACCCGAACGCCCGCTGCAAGTCTCCCGTCTGACCCGAGATCTGAGCCATGTAGAAGAGGCCGCTGGGATTTCCCGGATCTTCCCGAAGTAGTTCTTCCAAGCGCTGCTCCGCCTCTTGAAACTGCTTCTGGGCCATCAGTTTTCCGGCCTCATTGAGAAGCGAAATGATGCGGTTTTTCCGCTCCACCCGCTGCCGTTCGCGTTCCTGGGCTTCCTGGAGTTTCCTTTCTTCTTCGGCGAGCGATTCCTCCATGGCCGCGATGGCGGATTCCGCCTCCTTCAGGTTGTCCTCATCCAGGTCCTGGAGGAGCAGTTCGGCGTAGGCCGGAAATGAAAGCAGCCCGCTGCGTTCATATTCGATCAACTGCCGGTAAAAGGAGGGAAGGGCCACCAGGCCCTGTCGAAAGAACTCCACGATCTCCCGTTTGGGGTCGTCAGGCGGATGCATCCGCAGGATCAGACTTTCGATCATGGACTCGGCCAGGATGAGCAGAATCCGGTCCCGGTATTCGGGCTTCAGTTGGGGCTGCTTGTTGGCCATCCGCAAGAGGTTCGCGTCCTCGTCCATCCGGGCCACGTACTTCTCGATCAGAGGATCGATGAGGACGTGGAGATACTCGTGCTGGAGGGCGACGTAGTTCTCCGCGGGGTCGTCCGCGGGCCCCACGATGACGTAGTAGATCCGTTCCAGGTTCCGCGCATTCACGGTGTCCTTGGCGTTGAGGAGGTCGGGAATGAAGATGATGGTCCGGTCCAGGACTCTCCGGGGACCGATCCGGAAGTAGCGGAGCGTCTGATGGATCAGTTTCTCGAGCACGGGACGGTAACGTTCGACTTCGAGTTCGTAGCGCTTGAGGTGGCCGGTCCACAGATCGGCAATGCCGGCCGGTTCGTAGAGTTCCCGCACCAGATCGGCAAAGCCTCGCAAGGGAACGATGTCCACCGGCAAGTGGTCGGTCTCTTCCGGGAAGGCCAGCTCCGGGACATCCGAAAGGAGCAGCGCCAGGGAGATGTAGTCGGCGCTCTCCCGGCCCTCGTCCCGGTATCGGCGGTGGGATTCGTAGTAGGTCTGCAGGCGAAGGACCAGATCGGGATCGAGTCCCTCCAGGTGCCGGCGTACTGTCTGCCGCTCCGTCGAGAGCGTTTTCCCGGATCTCTCGTAGTCGAATCCGGCGGCGTTGAGCGCGGCCATGACGGCGAACACGCGGGCATCGTTCTTGAACGTGATGTTGACCAGATCTTCCAGTTCAGGCTGCGAATTCCCAGGTGCCGGATGCGGGTCATCCGCAGGGGTCTCTTCGCCCCGGACCGGCGGCGAATAGAGCAGAAGAAGAACAAGAATTCGGATTGGCATCAGCTTCCGCAACTCATCGTAATGCAGAATACGAGGAACGAGAAGAGCCGGGAGTCTGCGCCGTAGGCTCCTAGGCGAAGTGGTCGAAGCCATTGGATGAATCCCCCTCAGCGCTGCCGTCCGCGTCCGGCTGGCGCAGGGTTCCGATTTGCCGCCACCCGGGAAGGTCTGCCGGATACTCGGTTCGCAGGCGTTCCAACCGGTCGCCGGAGATCGCGGCGAGGAGAGCATAGTCCTCCCCTCCGGCCAGAGCGGCCTCTTTGGAGATTTGGGCGGTCAGCCCGGGTTCAAGCGGGATCCGGGAACCAGCCTCGAAGCAGAGGCCGCTGTCCGCGGACAGGCGTTGGAGGTCGATGCGAAATCCGTCACTCACGTCGATCATGGCGCTGGCAAAACCGTTGCGGCGAAGCCAGTCTCCCGCCTGGATCTGCGGGGTGGGAAGAAAATGGGCTTTCAGACAGCGCCACCGGAAGGAATCGCCCGCCCAACGGGCCAGGTCCTCCTCCGTTCGTATGACTGCCAGTTCGGTCGGATCCTCGCGCTTCAGGAGATTCAATCCGGCCGCGGAGAGGCCCACGTCCCCCACCAGAACGACGGCGTCACCCTCGTTGGCCGTGGAACGGTACACGGGTTCTCCCGTTTCCAGGTGGCCCCAGATGGTGACGCCGGCGTGGATGCAGGGTCCCCGGGAAAGGTCTCCTCCCACCAGCGGCGCCTTCCAGCGCCGCACCTCCTCTAGAAATCCCTCCATATACGAGCGGAAGAAGCCGCCGGTCAGGCCGGGGGGAAGCGTCAGGGTGAGGAGACAGGCGGACGGCATGGCTCCCATGGCGGCCAGATCGCTCAGATT
>JAPOYZ010000060.1:0-3407 GCA_026706325.1 Candidatus Aminicenantota bacterium | reverse complement strand
ATTGACCAGCAGCGACTTCCGGCCCAGGAAGTAGGGATGCATCCAGCGCCGCCGGAAGTGGACGCCTTCCACCAGGACGTCGGTGCTCACCACTAGCCGGGATTGCAGCCCGGGATCGAAAACGGCGCAGTCGTCTCCCACCCCTTTGAGGACAAAGGGAGTCTCCTCCTGCTTCTGATTCCGAATCCAACGGATCAACTCAGATTCGGTCATGGCATGATCTCCGGACGTCTGCGATCCCGGCGTTGCGATTATATTAGGAACGCCGCCGCGATTCCCCGGATGACCGGGCCGATGGAGGGAACGAAAGGACATGAGAGATTGCGTCGTTGCCTGTGCCATGAAGAAGGAGTCGAAGATCCTCCGGGAACGGCTGGGGACCAGGTGCACTCACCTGGTGACCGGCCTGGGAATGAACAGAACGCGAGCGGCCCTTGAGTCCTATCTCGGCACTCGGAGCCCTTCGATCCTGGTCTTTACCGGCACCGCCGGGCAACTGGATCCCGGGTTGAAGATGGGGGACGTCGTGTTCCCGGAACGCTGGTGTCTCCAGACTGGAGGATGCTTCGAGTCGGATCCGGCACTGGTGGCCTTCCTCAGGGAGCGCGGGGTGCGAGTCTCCGGCGCCGGAGTCACGGTCCGAATTCCGGTCATCAAGAAGCAGGATCGTGAGCGGTTGCACCGGAGCCGGGGGGCTTCCATCTGCGACATGGAGAGTGCCGCCGTGCTGGAGGTGGCCCGGAGCCATGGAGTGCCCGCCGTGGCTCCCAAAGTCGTGTCCGATACGGCGGAGACGGGAATCCTGGGATTCCGCAGGGAGTTCGAGGCCAACGTGGCCCGGCTGAGCCAGTATCTGGACGGCCTCCTGCGGATCGTCGCCGAATTCAATCCGGATGCCGGCTGAGATGGAAGAAGGTCTCCCGATTCCCCTTCCGCCCGTGGACCGGCGAGTGAAACTCCGCCTGCAGTTGGAATTCGGAGGAAGAGACGAACTCTTTGAAGCGATTCAGGATCTCCCGCCGTTTCTCCCGATTCCGGATCACGCCCCCCGCCTCGACTTCGCCCTGGAAAGCCTCGAACTGGGGTTTGACCAGTAGCAGGAGCTCCAGTTCGGGGAACAGCTCCAAGCGGGGGAGAATGAGGCGGAGTGAAATGAAGGACAGGTCTGCAGTTGCCAGCTCCGGCGTTCGAGGCAGATGACCGGGGGTCAAGAAGCGGGCATTGATTCCTTCCAGGACCTCGACCCGGGGATCCCGCCTCAGCTTCCAGTCCAGCTGGCCCTTGCCCACGTCCAGGGCGAATACCGCCCGGGCTCCGTGCTGGAGCAGGCAGTCGGTAAAACCGCCGGTCGACGCTCCCAGGTCCAGGCAGACCCGGTTTCGAACCTGGATCCGGAGCGCGGCCAGAGCGGCCTCCAACTTGAAACCGCCCCGGGACACGTAACGGGGTGGCTCGTTGCGTAGCCGTATCCGTTCTCCGGGCGCCACGAGAGTTCCCGGTTTGTCCAGGCGTTGCCCGCCCAGGAAAACCCGGCCGCTCAGGACCAGGGCGCCGGCGGTCCTGACATCGGCCGCCATCCTTTCGGACACAAGGAGTTCGTCGAGGCGGATCTTTTTCGTCATGCGTTCGGCGGCCCGGCTGGAGACGTGGAGTCGCCCCGTTTCGCCGTCAATAGCGCCGGCTGGAGATGAAGGCCGCGATTCCCATGAGCATCCTGGCCCTGGAGCCCAGGAAGGAGACTTCGCGCGTCGCCTGCCGCACCAGCCGGTCCGCAATCTCATGGCTCCTGCGGACCCCCAGCAGGGCGGGATAGGTGGCCTTCTCCAACAGGGCATCCTTCTGCGAACCCTTGCCCAATTCGCTTTGGGAGCCTTCCACGTCCAGGAGATCGTCCACGATCTGGAAACAGAGGCCGATCTGCCGGGCGTAGGCGCTCAACCTTTGACGGGCGCTTCCGGGGGCCATGCAGAGGAGGGCGGCGGTCGATACGGAGGCCTCGATCAGGGCTCCCGTCTTGCAGGAATGAATGTACCGGACCTCCTTTTCGGTATAGGCCTTGCCCTGTGAGAGCAGATCCATGACCTGGCCGCCGATGAGTCCGTTGGAGGTGCCGATGGCGCGGCACAGGTGAGTGATGACCTGGAGCTTTACGGAATCCGGAACCGCTGTTCCCGGCATCTCCGCCAGGAGCTGGAAGGCCAGGGTCATCAGGCCGTTCCCCGCCAGAATCGCGTTGCCCTCCCCGAACTTCCTGTGGGACGTCGGCATCCCCCGCCGGTAGTCGTCGTCGTCCATGGCGGGAAGGTCATCGTGAATCAGGGAGTAGGTGTGGATCAGCTCCAGGGCGCATGCCAGTTGCAACGAGGTCTCTTCGTCCCCGTCCAGGGCTTCCGCCGTCGCCAGAGCGAGCGCGGGACGAACCCGCTTGCCCCCGGCGAACAGGCTGTAGCGCATGGCCTCGTGGACGATCCCGGGATAGGTGTCCGCAGGCGGCATCACGTTCTCCAGCCTGGCGTCGACTCGCCGCTGCTGGAGCCGGTGATAACTCCTCACCTCCGCCGAGTCCGCATGGGCTGCCGCAGGGGGTTTCATCACTCCTCTTCCTGCCCGGAGAGTTGGAACGGCCCCGATTCCAGGTCCCCCTCCTCGTTCCTGGTCAAGATTTCCACTTTGCGCTCCGCCTCCTTCAAGACACGCGCGCAGTAACGGGATACCTGAACCCCCTCCTCAAAGAGCTTCAGAGCCTCTTCCAAAGAGAGGTCTCCCTTCTCCAAGTCTCCGACGATCTTCTCCAAGCGGGACAACGACCCTTCGAATTCCCTATATTTCACCTTCGTCCTCGCGTCTGGCCATGAAGCTGCCGCGTCCGGTCCGGACCCTGACCAGTTCGCCGTGCAGAACCTGAGCGGCCTCCCGGACCACCTGTCCGGTGCCGGTCGTGATTATAGCGTAGCCCCGTTCCAGGACCGCCAACGGCGAGAAGGCCTGAAGGCGTCCCGCGGCTTCTCCCAGGCTCTGCTTCAAATCCTTCAGGTATAGGTCCATCCGATGTTCGAGGGCGGTGCTCGATTGCTCCACTCGGGCGCCGATGGGCGCCAGGAAGGCGGGGAGCGCCTTCCGGAATCTCCCCTGGAGCTCGTCCAGGCGTTGCAGGAAAAATTTGAGACGAGTCTCGGCGTCCACGAACCCGCGGCTGGCGGTGAGAATGCGCAGCCGTTCCTGTTTCTTGTGGAGAATCAGCGACATGGCCTGCACGGCTCGTTTTTCCAGATGCCCAGTTCTTTGAGCGAGCTCTTCCCGGGCCGCGGAGACGGTTTCGGCCGCGGCCGACGGGGTTGCCGCTCTCACGTCGGCGACGAAGTCGGCGATGGTGAAGTCGGTCTCGTGACCGACAGCCGAGATCACCG
>JAPOYZ010000366.1 GCA_026706325.1 Candidatus Aminicenantota bacterium | reverse complement strand
CTACCGGAACCAGGGGGACGGCGCCTTCCGGGACGTGAGCAGGCGATCGGGGGCCGCGGATCCCCGATGGGGGACCAGCGCCGCCTTCGCCGATTACGACGGGGACGGGCTGTTGGACCTTTACCTGGCCAACTACCTGGAGTTCTCCTTTCAAGACCATGAACCCTGCTACTTCCGGCAGATCCCCATCTACTGCTATCCCCATGGTTTTGACGGAGTGGGCAACGTCCTCTACCGGAACCTGGGTGGCCGCACCTTCATCGACGTGACCCGGAGCGCCGGTTTGCAGGAGGAGGACCGCTACAGCAAGAGTCTGGGAGTCCTCTGGCTGGATCTGGATCGGGACGGGGATCAGGATCTGTACGTGGCCAACGACACCACCGGTAACTACCTGTTCCGAAACTTGGGCGACGGCAGCTTTCAGGACATCTCCCTGGAATCGGGCACCGCCCTGGGCGGCTCCGGCATGGCCCAGGCCGGCATGGGGGTGGCCGCCGGCGACCTGGACGGCGGAGGCCGCTTCCATGTCCTGGTCACCAACTACTCCCTCCAGTACAACGCCCTCTATTGGAACGAGGACGGAGAATTCTTCAGCGACCGGATCATCGACTCGGGGCTCTCGGGGCCCAGCTTCGTTCCCCTGGGATTCGGGGCCAACTTCTTCGATGCCGACAACGACGGAGACCTGGACCTCTTCGTGGCCAACGGACACGTCCTGGAAGAGGCCGCCCGCGCCAATCCGGGCAGCCGGTACCGCCAGCCGAACCAGTTGTTCCTGAATGACGGAAAGGGAAGGTTCGCCGAGGCCGGCGATCCCGGGGCCTACTTTTCGGTCCGGAACGTCTCCCGGGGCTCGGCCGTGGGGGACTTCAACAACGACGGCAAGCTAGACCTGCTGGTGACCAACTGCGGAGGCAAGGCCGACCTGTTGGAGAACCGCAGCGAGGGAGGCGGCAACTGGATCCGCTTCCGGCTGCGGGGAACCCACTGCAACCGGGACGCCGTGGGGGCCCGGGTGACTCTTGGCGCCGGCGATCTGAAACTGGCCCGGGAACTGCGGTCGGCCAGCAGCTACCTGAGCCAAGACGACCCCCGGCTCCACTTCGGCCTGGGGCGCCGCACCAGGGTCGACTCGATCCGCATCGACTGGCCCTGCGGCAGGACGCAGGACGTGACGCCGCCCCAAACTCTGAACCAGACTCTTTCCATTCAGGAACCGTGAAGACCGTCTCCGCGCTGCTGTTGCTCTTCCAGACTCTGGCCTCCCCGGGCGTACCGGTCCCGCTGGAGAGCGTCTTGGCCAAGATGCGCGACGACAACTACCTGGGCGCCCTGGAGGAGATTGAGGTCCTCCTGGAGAGCGGACGGCGCGACCCCCGGCTCTACTACCAGAAGGGAGTCTGCGAGACGGTCCTGGGTCGCTATGCGGATGCCCTGGAAAGCCTTGAGCGAGCCCGGGAGGCCGGGTTCGGAGACACTTGGAGGATTCGCTCCCGGACCGGAATCGTCTACTTCCACCAAGGCCGGCATCAAGAAGCTCGGGAGGAGTTCCAACGCGTACTCGACGACCGGCCGGGAGACCCCGATGCGCTGTACTACCGGGGACGCATCGAGTTGAAGCAGGGCCGTTTTCGGGAGGCAGGGGAAACCCTTCTCGCGGTGTTGGATGCAGACCCCGAATACGATCCGGCTCTCTTCCATCTGGGACGGGCGCTCCTCCGGCAAGGCCGCCGCGACGAGGGCCGGGGCGTTCTTCGTTTCCACCGGAAGCGGGAACATCTGAAGAAGCAGCTGCGGACCCTGCTAAATCTGGCTGCCCCTCCCCAGGCATCCGCCTCCGTGCACCTGGAGCTGGCGGGCGTCTACCTGGAGCTGGGCCGGCCCAGTCTGGCTCGAGATGCGATCAAGAAGGCCGAAGAGCTGGACAGCGGCCACGCCGAAATAAACCTGTATCGGGGCGGGCTGGCCTGGCTCCGGGGCTCATACCCCGAAGCCGTCCGGCGGCTGAGAGAATACGCCCGTTCCCATCCCGGCGACTGCCGCCTGCTCAACTTTCTGGGCAGAAGCCTCAAGGCCGACGGCAGGAAGGGAGAAGCCCTCACCGAGTTGCGGAAGGCGGTCAGTCGATGCACAGTCGGCGTCGGCCTCCTGGCCGATCTGGCCGAGTTGGAGCTGGAAGCAGGCCAATATCAGCGGGCCGCAACCCACGCGGGCAAGATCATCGACCTCAACCCCCTGGCGCCGGTAGGCCCTTTTCTGATCGCCGTCGCCAGTCTCCACCGCCGGCAGTTCCATGAGGCCGAATCCTGGGCCTTAAAGGCGCTGGACCTGGAGCGGCGTCTGGCTCTCCTGCCAACGGACAGGGAAGGCTCGGTCGCCCGCTCGGAGCATCACCGGTTGCTCCACGCCGTCTACGTCAGGTTGGGCAATACGGTGAAGGCGCGGGAGCACGAGGAGAAGATGAAGCCTCTATCGAGCCCTGGAGAGTAGTGTATGTCACCGAGATCGCGAAAAAGCTGTGGGTGCTGCACGCTTTCCAGAAGAAATCCAAAACGGGTATCCGGACGCCAAAATCCGAGATCGACCTCATCCGGGCGCGTCTCAGACGATTAAGGAAGGAACTGATGTGATGACGGATGAGAACTTCGAACTGGTCGAGGGAAGCGGCAATATCTTTCGCGATTTCGAGGATCCTGAGGCCGATCTGAAGCAGGCCAAGGCCATCCTCGCAGCTCGGATCATCGCCGTGCTGGACGAACGCGGTCTCAGCGTGCGAAAGGCGGCGAGTATCACCGGCTTCGCAGCCGCCGACTTCTCGCGTATCCGAAACGCAAATCTTGGACGGTTCACGCTGGACCGGATGATCAGGATGATTGGTGCGTTAGATGACCACATAAGGGTAACGATTCAGGTCGGTCTGCGCGCGGAAGACCCAGCGACGACGACAGACGTCAAAGCGGGGACATTCCTGTCCCCGGCAAGGGGGGGTAGGGAGGACATTAGTCTCCCATTGCGCTTCCAACAAAAAAGGGTGGGGGGGCAAGGATGTCCCCCCTCCTATTACTCTGTCAGAACGAAAACCGGAACGCGAACTGGAGCCGGCGAGGCTGGGAGGCGGAAGAGACCCTTCCGGCACCGCCGCTCTCGATGGCGTCCTGTCCGCCCTTGCCACCGGGCGTATCGAAGATGGGGTGGTTGAAGGCGTTGAACATTTCCACGCGGAAATCCAACTCCTTTTCCTCTCCCAGGGCGAACGCCTTGTGGAGGCCGATGTCGAAGACGCTGATTCCATCCCCCTCCAGCGGCCACATGTGTGAGTTGCCGAATCGTCCCACGGCCGGAATGGCGAAGGCGCTGACGTCGTAGTAGCGATCCACCGTCCTCTGGCTCTCGGGGAGCTGACCTGTACTCAACCGGTCCGGCATCAGCAGGCGCCGGGAACCGATGTCGTTCACGTCTCTCCCCACCCGGACGCCGAACGGCGACCCGGTGGCCGCGGTAATGACGGAGGTGGCCTCCCAACCTCCCAGCAACGTCCTGGTGAGGCCGGTGGCGTTCCGAAAGATGGGCAGTCTCCAGGTGAAGGCCGTGTAATAGCTGTGGAGCCGGTCCCACTTGGTCCGGGTGTTGAGCGGCGTGCGGTCGAACTCGTTGGGCACCACCGCGATATAGGTTCCGGCGTAGTTGGTGGCGAAGACCCGGCCGTAGGTCCAACCGGCCGAGATGCCAAGGCCGTCCCTCGGCATCCGCTCGATCTTGGCCTGCAGCGAGTTGTAGTGCTGCGACCCGTCGAAGCGGATCTGCAGAGTCGTGGCGATCAGCGGATAGGGGCGCCTCATATCCCGGTTCCCTTCCGCCCGGATCGTCTCTCCAGTGTTCATTATGATGTGCAGTCCTTCTATCTGAGTAAAGTTACAGGCCAGGGTGTGCGGGGATCTGCGGCACGTTCGAGGCGCGATGATTTCGCATGTGTCGGCCCTGATTGCCCGCGTAGGCGATCTCCACCTTGGTGTCGTCGAACAGCTCGTGCTGAATCGACAGGTTGTAGCTGTAGACCTGGCCGGTCTGGGAGCCGCTGCCGTCATACGAGTAGGCGCCGTCGCTGTGCACTCTGGCCGCCGACGTGGAGGGCAGGTCCAGGAAGCCGCCGTGCATGTACTCGGGAACCTGTCCCCGAGCCTGGATGCCGCGGACCGTGCCCACATAGGGGCCGACCCAGCCGACGCCCACTTTCCAGCCACCGTACTCCTGGTCGAAAGACAGGCCGCCGCCGGCGCGGAGGACCGTCCGGTTGGTGCCGAACATCCGCCAGGCGATTCCCACTCTGGGGGCGAAGCTCTGCCAAGGAACCCCTCGGCAGCGCTGGCTGTCCAGTTCCACCACCGGCACCACCAGGACCTCCCGCTGGCCGTTGGTCACCAGGGGAGAGTCATAGGGGAAACCCTTGGGCACCATGTGGACGGGGTTGTCCCGCCCTCCGGTCACGTCGATCCAGCAGTTTCCCTTGTTGTCCAGCCAGTGCTCCGGAAGGGGGATTTCGTGCCTCAATCCAATGTTCAGGCTGAGGTCCGGGGTGACCTTCCAGTCGTCGTTGATGAACCAGTTGTAGGCCGACTGATTGTAGCCGCCAAAGTTTCCGAGGCCGTATCCGGCCCCTCCCGTGATCCTGGCCTGAGCATCCGACACGGTGCCGAGCAGGAAATCGGCGTAGGGCTGGCCGAAGGTGGAACCTGTGATGCCGCCGTCGGCGCCGTAGGTGATCTGCCCCGTCTGGTAGCCGTTGAAGCTGACCCGAGCCGTGGGCCTCACCCAGCCCAGCCGCACGTTCATGTTCCGAATGGTCCCGATTCCGACTTTCAGGTAGTGGTTGCCCTTGCGCCAGGAGGCCGTCTCCTTGATGCTGAACCCCCAGTCGCCCTGGTCGAACTCGCCCTGGCCCTGGATGTTGGAATACCCGCTGATGCCGATGGAAGGCAGGTCGGCGGGACCGCGCTGGCCGTTGTCGCCGATGGCGAAGATGCCGTCCTGCCCCGCCAGGTCGTAGCCGAACTCCTGGAACCAGTCCACCGTGTCGGCGCTGTTGTTGCCGAAGTCAGACTTCCAACCGGTGAAGTTCAACTCGTTCACCACGTTGGTCCCGATGGGCTTGACCCAGCCGCCGCTGGTCTGCCACCCGGTCTCCAGCTCGGTAAACACCTCGTAGACATTGCTTCTCATCCCGGGAACACCGAGCCGACCGCGCCCGACGAAGAAGCCGAAGGATCCGGCCGACGCCGAGCCGTGGGAGATCTGCGGGTCGTTCTGCCAGGTCCAGCGCCCGAAGAGCGTCGAATCATCGCCCAAGTGGTGATCCCCTCGAATCGAGATCTTGTTCTTCACTTGGTCGATGACGTGGGGATAGGCGTAGTTGGGATAGACGTTCTGGTTTGGAGAAGGCCAGGGCACCTTGTCCCGAACCGCCAGGGAGACGGGGTGGATTCTGCTGGTGGGGATGACGTTGTTGGGAAATTGGACCCGCTGCCCGTCGACCACGTTGAAGGGGTCGTAGATGGGATTCAGGCCGTGCTTCCCGTCGCCCGCTCCGAAATTTCCCGCCAACTCCGAGGCGGGAGGAACGTCCATGAAGCCGGTCAGGTTCGACTCGTCCATGAAACGCTCGTAGCTGGCGTAGAAGAAGGTCTTGTCCTTGATGATGGGCCCGCCCACGGCGCCGCCGAAGGTATGGCGGCTCAACGGCAGCTTGCCCAGTCCGGTCCGGTTGGCGAAAAAGCCGTTGGCGTCGAACGCTTCGTTGCGCAGATACTCCCAGGCGAAGCCGTGAAACTCGTTGCTGCCGCTGTGGCTGGTCATGCTCACCACGGCCCCTCCGACCCGGCCGTACTCGGCCGAGAAGGTGTTGCTGATCACCTTGAACTGCTTGACCGTCTCCGGCGTCGGATTCACGGTGGCCCGCTGATCGTAGAGCCTCTGGGCGCCGGCGCCGTCCAGCATGATCTGGTTGGAGTCGGGCCGCAGGCCGTTGACCGACGGAAGACCACCCGAGTCACGGACGAAGCGGGGGTCCGTCGAGTAGCGAACGCTGACCGAACCGGTGGAGAGCTCCGCCAGCAGGATCAGGTTCCGGTCGTTGATGGGCAGCTCGGTTATCTGGGTCTCGTCCAGCGTGGTGCTGATGTCCGCCGTGTCCGTGTCCAGCGCCGTGGTCTGTCCCATGACGGTGACCTGTTCGGCGATCTCGCCGGGAGCCAGGAGAAAATCGAGACGCGCCACCTGACCGGTGTTCAGGCGAACCTCGGCCACGTGGGTCTTGAATCCGGGCAATTCCGCCCGGGCCTCGTAGACACCGGCGATGAGCTTGTCCACCAGGTAGTTCCCCGTGTCGTTGCTGACCGCGGCTCGGGGAATGTTGGTTTCGGTGTTGGTGACGGTGATTTCGACCCCTGGGACCACGGCTCCCGTCTGGTCGATGACACGTCCCACGATCTGTCCGTACGTGGTCAACTGACCGTACGCGTGGGGCAGGGAGAGGCAAATGACGAGTGCCAGGGTGAGCGCCAGGATGGCGCGGCGCGGACGAGGTGCTTGATGCATCAGCGACCTCCTTGAGTTGAGCGGGCTGCCTGGGGATGCAGACTAAATGCTTGAAAGCATCGTAGCCGCAATGGGCCCATGAGTCAACAAGGCCTGTCCTTCTGGGTGCACGACAGGAAAGTGATGTTGGTGGCGAGGGCCAGAGAACGTCAGGGGTTGAGCGTAGGTTTACTGACAGCTAATAGTACTGCAAGTAGGGA
>JAPOYZ010000156.1 GCA_026706325.1 Candidatus Aminicenantota bacterium | reverse complement strand
TGCTCAAGCCGCAGGGCCGCCTCATCGTCCACACCGCGCCCAACCTCTGGTACGCCCGTTACTTCAAGTCCCAATTGGGGGAGCAGTCCATCTACTATGGACCGAAGGGAGGAAACCTCCATGCGCCGGACGAATACGTGGAGCTGGATTCGGTCCTGGAGGCCGCCCGCGTCCTCTCCCGGCTGGTGATCAGGTGGTGTGGTTGAAATGGAAGCCAATAACGAAAGCGTGGTGTTGATCACCGGCGCCAGCCGCGGGATCGGGGTCGGATTGGCGGAAGGATTCGCGGTCCCGGGAGCCCGCTTGGCGCTGACGGCCCGCAGGCGGACGTCGCTTCAGGAAACCTGCCGCAGAGTCGAAGCGCTTGGGGCTCGTGCTCTGCCCCTGGCGTTGGACGTACGGCGGCTGGAGGACATGCCGGCGGTGGTCGATCAGGTGGAAGACGAGTTGGGGCCCATTCAGGTGCTGGTCAACAATGCCGGAGTCAACATCCCCCGTCCGGCCGAGCAGGTCACCGAGGAGCAGTGGGACGAGATTCTGGACGCCAACCTCAAGGGGGCCTTCTTTCTCTCGCAGGAGGTGGGACGCCGGATGATCCCCCGGAGACGGGGAACCATCGTCAACGTGGCTTCGGCGGCGGGGCTGGTGGCCCGCGAGGAAAGAGCGGCATACGGCTCCAGCAAGGCGGGGATGATCATGTTGACCCGGGTGCTGGCTCTGGAATGGGCCAAACACGGCATCACCGTCAACGCCGTCGCACCCACCTTCGTGGAAACCGACCTGGCGGCGCAGACTCTGGATCGTCCCGGCATGCGTGAGAAGATCCTGGGACAGATTCCGCTGCGGCGGCTGGCGACGGTGGAAGATGTCGCCGCTTCGGTGCTCTTCCTGGCGTCACCCCAGGCGAGCTTCCTGACGGGGGTGGTCATACCCGTGGATGGTGGGGCGACGTTACGTTGAAGAGGGGGACAGGGATGTCCCCCCTCCGGAGAGGCCTGAGATGATGGTGTCCACGTGCATGGTGAATTCCAGGGCGTTGTGGATCAGGCGGCCTCGAGTGGAAGGGCCGTCGGTGGGGGGCCAGTAGCCGTCCCGGTGCTGCTGCCGGACGAACCAGTCGCCCATGCGGTAGGTCCAGGCCTCATAACGGGGATCTCCGGTGACGAGGTAGAGCAAGGAACTGCCCCAGCCGCTCTTGCAGACCGGGTCGTAGTCGAACTGGCCGTCCGTGGCGGCCATGGAGAAGTCCTGGTAGAGGCGGGCCAACTCCAGGTAGTCCGGATCGGGGTCGGCCAGGTAGAGGCGGCAGAGGAACCCGGCGGCGATCCCGCCCACGGTCCAGCGCTGGAGCCGGGCGACGCGATTCTCCACCACGAACCAGAAGGCCTGGTCGGCGTGAAACTCGCGGTTGGGCGCTTGGCGGGCGCGGGACCAGTCGTAGTAGAAGCGGTCGGGAAGCTCGTCCTGGGCGTCGTAGATCCGTCGCAGGAAACTCGCCACCGACCGCGCCGCCGCCAGATTTCCCGTTGCCAGGCAGGCGAAGCCGCCTCCGGCAGTGTAGGGGATGCTCTGATCGTCGCTTTTGGAGCCGTCCTCGCGGCGGTCGTTGGCGAAAGCGCCTGAAGCCGGGTCCTGCCAAAGCAGGAGCGCCGGCATGAGACCATGGGAAAGGTCGTATTGGCCCGCCATCTGAGCGCCGACGATCAGAGCCGAGTCCCGGTAGGCCCACGCATCGTTGAGCTTCCGGCAGGGTCCGCCGATGCGGCCGTCCGGTTGCAGCATGTGCTCTCGGATCCAACCGCACAGGCGGCTCGCCGCCTCCGTCTCCCCCACCAGGCTGAAGGTCCAGGGGCCGCGGTAGAAGAAGTACCCTTCGCTCACGTCGCCGATGGACCCGTCGGGATTCGTCTGATCCAGCAGCCAATCGGTCGCTCGCGCACGGACCTGCCGATAGAGCGCCAGGCGTGCTCTCTTTGCTGCCGCCGTCAACTCGCTTCCGGTGGACTGCATTCGGTTGGCGATTCTAGCAGCCGGTCCGGTCGACTGCCGGGTCCGCCCGATCCGTAGGCAGCCGCAACAGGGGAGCAGAGAAACTGGGCGTCATGGCCGGGGAGTAGTCTTTACTGGGGAGGGGAAGTCCGCCGGGACTCATGAACGATATGAAGAAAAGGCTTCTGATCGTAGCGCCGGTTGCGTTGGTCATCCTCCTGTCCCTGTCTTTGTTGCCCGTGGACCAGGACTACCTGTCGTCCCGGCAGTTGGACGCAACGTGGCTGGCGTTGCTGCCGCCGCTGGTGGCCATCGTTTCGGTTCTCATCACCCGCTGGCTGGTTCCTTCCCTCATCTTCGGAATCGCCAGCGCCGCCGTGATTCATGCCTGGCCCTCGCCCGGCGCCATGGCCGAGTCGCTCTTCGTGAACTACTTCTGGGATTCGGTTCTCGATTCCTTCCACCTCTCCATCCTGGGCTTCACGGCGTCGCTGCTGGGCCTGGTCAGCGTCACCACCGCCAGCGGAGGACTCCAGGGAATGATCAACCTCATCCTGCGGCTCGCCCGCGGACGCCGCGGAGTATCGGTGGCGACGGTGGGCATGGGGTTCTCCATCTTTTTCGACGACTATGCCAATACGGCGATCGTGGGGCCCACGGTCCGGCCGCTGTTCGATCGGCTGAAGCTCTCCCGCGCCAAGCTGGCCTACCTCATCGACTCGACTGCGGCTCCCATCGCCGGTCTCGCGCTGGTCTCGACCTGGATCGGGACCGAGGTCTCCTATCTCCAGGGCGCGGCCCGGGACCTGGGGTTGGACGCCAGTGGATACGGCCTCTTCCTCTCGGCGATGGGGTACCGGTTCTATTGCATCTTCGCCCTGTTCCTGGTGATCGTGGTGGCGGCCACCGGCCGCGACTTCGGGCCCATGCTGAAGGTGGAAAGAAGGGCGCGCCGGGTGCCCGAGCCCGCCGGCCCTCAGTCCTCGGCGGCGTCACCGGAGATCGAGCCGCGCTGGTACAACGCCGTGGTGCCCATCGGCACGGTGCTGTTTCTGATCATGATCCAGATCTACTACTGGGGAAGCCAGGGTCCGGGAACCGACCTGACCTCCTTGTCGGGATGGAAGGATGTATTCATCCGGGCCGCCGCGGCCCAGGACGGCGAGGCCCTCACTTTCGCCATGCTCTACGCGGGCGTCACCGGAGCCGCTCTGGCGATCCTGTTGCCGGCCCTGCAGGGCGTGATGACGGTGCGGGAGGGGATTCTGGCGTGGGTCGGGGGTGTCCGGCATATTTCGGGGGCTCTGGTGGTGATCGTCTGCGCCTGGGCCCTTTCGGCCGGATGCCGCGACTTGGAGACGGCCCACTACGCCGTCGCCGTGTTGCGCCAGGGCGTGAGCGTCGAGTGGGTTCCGCTTGCGGTGTTCGTCACCGCCGGACTGGTCGCCTTCGCCACCGGGACCAGCTACGGGACCATGGCCATCATCATTCCCACCGCCGCCCAGTTGGGGTATGAAGCGGGCGGGGAGGCGGTGATGATCCTGGCCATGGCCGCCGTTCTGGACGGCGCCATCTTCGGCGACCACTGCAGCCCCATCTCCGACACCACCGTCCTCTCTTCCATCTGCAGCGGATGCGAACACCTGGAGCATGTGCGCACCCAGATCCCATACGCTCTTCTCGGGGCGGTGGTGGCCGCCCTTGCCGGCTATGCCCTGGTGGGCGCCTGGGGAGCCGACCTCTGGGTCGGAATGGCCGCGGGCATGACTGGCATCCTCGTCCTGATTCACGTCGCGGGCCGGCGGGCCTGAGATATCTTGAAGTTTTCGTAGCAGAGTCTGCACAACCTACGATCCGGAAGGAGAGGACTATCATCCCTTTCGTGAATGTGGAGTAGTCTCTGGAAAGGGACAGTCTCGATTCCCGACTGGAAGCGAATCATCGGCGCGGGGAGTCGTGCAGTCTCGTGCAGTTACGTCTTTAAGCCCCCATTAATTGATCCAGCACAGGTTGGCCATCTTCAGGAATCGTCCGGCTCTAAAATCAGTTCCGCACCAGATCTCCGATCTGAATATCCGACCCGGTGGTCACGGTGCCAACCGAGAAACCGGCGGCGACTTCGTCGATACGGACCTGCCCCTGATCCTGGGTGACTTCTCGCAGAACTTTGCCGGTAGCAGGATCCTTGACCGTTCGTGCCACCCGCAAAATCTTCAGCATGTCGCCGACTTTTACGCCCGCTGAGGAACCCACGTTCAGAGTCAAGGTCGAGCCCTCCACGTCGGCCACCAGGCCACGAACCAGGATCGCCCTTTCGGGCACTCGGTCGGCTTTCATGATTAGCTTTCCGGACAGTTCGCTAACGGCGGCCTCAGTTGCCTCACCCAGCACCGTCTCGCGAAAGTCGCTGCTGGTCATGGAGATCCCCCCTGCGCCGAAACCGCCTCCACTCACGCCGATGCCTCCCAGCAGCAGGCCGGAGCGCTCCGACTTACCGTTCCCCCTCTCGGAAGCTAAAATCTCGGCTGTGTTGATATCCACGATTCGGGCCGTCAGCTTGACCTCTGCTTTCCCCTTTTTTGTGCCTACCCCTCCGCCCCCAAATCTCCGCAGCTTGCCGGCGATGGCACCCAGGCCGAATCCCTTCTTCTCGACCCCAAACTGCGTGATGCTGCCGATGATGATGGCGTCCACTCCCAGTAGCTTTCCGATCTCGGCCGCGGATCCGGGGTTGGCGCGGTTGCTGTTTGAAAAGTCTTGCTCGGCCAAGATGGTGTCGAGCTGCTTTCGCTCAATCACGCTGAAGGTGCCATCGTTGACCAGTTCGTCAACGATCAGGTCACTTATTCCCTTGCCGACGTCCCAGTTGCTTTCCCACCATGTCTGAATGGTGGAAAAATCGAAGTTCATCACTGCGACCCGCTTCTTCTGCGCCAACACTCCGGTGGAACAGAGTACGATCGTTAGAAAGACAGCCCCGGTCCTTTTCATGTGAAATCCTCCATCTACGGCCATTGGCAATAATGAAGCCCGCCCGCCACACCTTGGCTTCAACTCCGGTCGGATTTTCCTCCAAATCAGCCCGTTTTACCTTCCTACCGATAGCTCGTGCAGCCGATTACTCAGGAACCGGCTCCACGACGTCGGGCATGTGGATGCCACCGCTGAACCGGCATCCATCTTCCAAAGAGACTCTGGGGGAGATGATCTTGCCTCGAACCTTTGCAGATCGATCCAGACGGATCTTTTCTTCACCCTGAAGTTCTCCTTCCACATTGCCCGCGATCCGAATCACCTTCGCGAGCATGTCGCCCTTGACTTGGCCGTCACTGCCCACCGTGATGCTGTAGCCGGGAAGAGACACCGTTCCTTCGATGCGACCATGGACGACCAGATCCTGATCGCCGCTCACTCCCCCCTTGATAACCAGAGATTTTCCGATGAAGGCTGGTTTATTGAGTTGATTGGAGGGATCAGGCAAGGTGCGGTCTTGAGACATGGAGTCCTCGGAAGAGATCAAGGTTTCGGGAGGGCGTTTTCTCCAAATGCTGAACTTGGACCTTGGAGGAATTGCACGGACCACCCGGAGGAAAAGTCCATCCGGCACATAGCGGACCGTCCAGACGCTTCCACCCCAGCCAGCTACTGAAAGGATTCATCGCACTCAGCGATCGTGTCGGGATCGGTCGCGACCTGATCGGCCCATTCGCGGGTCTCAAACCAATAGTGGCGGCGCTGTTCGAGCCAGCCATTGGCCTTGTTGGCCGCAATCCAGCTATTGAAGAAATTCAAGGTGTCAAGATCGCCTTTGCGGATGGCCATCGCTCCCACCTCCGAAGCAAATGGCTCCTCGAAGGGCAGGTACAGGGTCTCCGGGTTGGCCTCCACCCACGTCTGTTGATTCGGCTCAAACGATGCCGCAGCATGAGCGTCCCCCGAAACGACGGCCTCGATGACCTCGGTGTCGGTATCGAACAACAGCAACATGGCATCGGGAAAAACACTCACCACAAAACCCACGGATGAGGCTCCCCGCCGGGTCGCGATCGTGACACTGGAACTGTTGAAGTCGGCTAGTGTCTCCAAGTCGGAGGCTTTCTCTACGTTCGCCACCAAGTAGACTCCGATCCCGTTGTACGGGGACGTGTAATTGACCTTGAGATTCCGGCCTGGAAGGATCGCCAGGCCACTGATGATGGCGTCAAACTCCTCAGCCACCAGGGCCGGAATGATGTAGTTCCAGTTCGTCCGCTCAAATTCCACCATCACCCCGATATCCTCGGCCAATTTGGTCGCGACATCGATCTCAAAGCCGATCAGTTCGCCTTCCTCGTTGCAGGCCGACCAGGGCGCGAACAGGCCCAGGCCGACTCTCAGCGCCCCCCGGTCCTGGATCTCCTCCAGGACGCTATCGTAGGCCCACCAAGAGAACCCCTGGGCCATTCCCTGTGCGCTGACCGCGCCAATCAGAACAATAACGACCAGAGCGCAGACGCCGCGCGTTCTTCGCATCAGATACCTCCATTAAGATTGATGTTAGTCGGATGGCAGACCGCCCGAGACATTTCCGCCCCGGAACATCGGAACTGCCGAGAGTGGTCCTGTCCGCTTTCCAAACCGCAGTCCAAGTGGTGCGAATGGAGACCCGTCCTCCGTCCGCAGAAACAAAAGCCCACGGAAGTTCTTCAGGAACTCCGTATGGACTCCTTTATCGGTAAACCATTCCCGAGTTGTCCAAGCCCGTTGGTGAAATTCCCCGTGCCGCACGAACACTCCCTCCAACGGGTCGTCGCCCTCCTCGTTCCGGATTCGGAGCTCGATTTGAGCGGAA
>JAPOYZ010000144.1 GCA_026706325.1 Candidatus Aminicenantota bacterium | reverse complement strand
CCCCAGGAGGAGATCACCCTGGTGACCGACGTGGCCTCCATGTCCTCAGCCTACGGTATTCCAGGCGTTCAGGTCAACGGCATGGATGTCCTGGCGGTCTACGAGGCGGCCGGCGAAGCCGTGGACCGGGCCCGCCGGGGCGATGGACCGACCCTGCTGGAGTGCAAGACCTACCGCTTCCACGGCCACAATTTCGGCGACCCCCAGCAGTATCGCACCAAGGAGGAGATCTCCGACTGGTCCCGCCGGCACGATCCCATCCAGGGTCTGGGGGACCATCTCCAGGAAGAGGGGATCCTGACTTCCGAGGAAGCCGGGTCGATCCGAAATTCGGTAGAGGCAGAGATCGCCGAAGCGGTGCGATTCGCCGATGAGAGTCCCTACCCCGGCCCCGAGGAGTTGACGCGAGACGTCTTTTCCACCCCGGTTGCGTGAGAATCAGGCCGTCCAGAAGGAGGACCAGCCCGTCATGCCCTCTATACCCATGAACCAGGCGATCCGTGAAGCTCTGCACGAGGAGATGGCCCGGGACTCGAGCATATTCGTCCTGGGGGAGGACGTGATCGCCCACGGGGGACCCTATGCCGTCACCCGGGGCATCGCCGAGAAGTTCCCCGACCGGATCCGGCAGACCCCCATCTCCGAGGCCGCCATCGTCGGCACCGCCGTCGGAGCCGCCCTGTGCGGAATGCGTCCGGTGGCGGAGATCATGTACGTCGACTTCATCACCTGCGCCATGGATGAAGTCGTGAATCAGATGGCCAAGGTCCGCTACATGTTCGGGGGTCAGACCGACGTCCCGGTGGTCTTGCGTCTCCCTTCGGGTTCGGCCCGGCTCATCGCCGCCCAGCATTCCCAGAGCCTGGAGGCCTGGTTCATGCACGTGCCCGGCCTGCAGGTAGCGGTTCCCTCCACCCCCCGCGACGCCAAGGGGCTCATGAAGTCGGCCTTGCGGGGCCGGGACCCGGTCATGTTCATTGAGTACAAACGCCTCTACTCGGTCAAGGGGGAGGTTCCGGACACGGAATACGCCATCCCCTTCGGCCAGGCCGACGTGAAGCGCCAGGGAGACGACATCACGGTCGTGGCGTCGGGGCCCATGGTGGGAAAGGCCTTGGAGGCGGCGGGGATCCTGAGCGCGGAAGGGATCGAGTTGGAGGTGATCGATCCCCGGACGCTGGTGCCGCTGGACACGGACACCATTTTCTCCTCCGTGGAGAAGACCAACCGGGCCATCGTCACCGACGAGGAGGTTCGCCGGGGAGGGTCGAGCGCTGAGCTGGCTTCACGGATCGCCGAGGAATGCTTCGATTACCTGGACGCGCCCGTCCGCCGGGTCGCCGCCGCCGACGTGCCCATGCCGTTCAGCCCCGTGTTGGAGAAGCTGGCGGTCCCCAGCGTCGAGAAACTGCTCGCTGCGGCGCGGGATCTGGTCGCGTAAAGGACGAACCCCATGGCGGTGAAATTCGGAATGCCCAGCCTGGGCCACACCATGGAATCGGGGACGGTCCTGGAGTGGCTGAAGCAGGAGGGGGACATCCTGGCCAAGGGAGATCCCCTGCTGATGGTGGAGACCGACAAGGTGACCACCGAAGTGGAGGCTCCCATGGACGGGGTTCTGCACAAGATCGTGGTCCCGGCCGGGCAGGAGCGGCCCATCGGCGCCATTCTGGCGATCCTGTTGGCTCCCGGTGAACGCCCCGATCCGGCGGAGACCGCGCGCCTGTTGGCGCCGGAAGGAACGCCCGCGGCCCGGAAGGAGAAGCCCGGAGCCGCAGCGGCTCCCTCCCCACGGCGCAAACGGCCCGCCAGGTCGCGCCGCTTGAGAATCTCTCCCGTAGCCCGGAAACTGGCCGCCCGGCACGGCGTGGATCCGGCCGCCGTGGCCGGTTCGGGCCCGGGCGGAAGGATCACCAAGGACGACATCCTGCGGGCGGCTGCCGCGGCCGCATCGCCGGCGCAGCCCGCTCCCAAGCCCGATTCCAATCTCGGAGTGGCCCGGACGATTCCCCTGACCGGAACCCGGGGACGCGTGGCGCAGCGCCTCTCCCAGAGCTGGCGCGACATCCCCCGGGTGACGGAGGTGATGCACGTGGACATGAGCCGGACGGTGGAGTTCCGCGAGTCGAATCTCCCCCGCTGGGAATCCCGCCACGGTTTGCGGATCTCCCTGAACGACCTGGTGACCAAGGCGGTCACCGTGGCCCTGGGGCGGCATCCCCTGCTCAACGCCACCCTGGCGGACAACCAGGTTCGAGTCCACGATCAGGTCAACCTGGGCATGGCCGTCCACCTGGACCAGGGGTTGGTGGTTCCCGTTCTGAAGGATGCCGGCTGCAAGGACCTGGGACGGCTGGCGCAGGAAAGCCGGGTCCTGGCGGGACGGGCGCGGGAAGGAACGCTGGATCTGGCCGACGTCAGCGACGGCACCTTCACCGTCACCAATCTGGGCGGCGCCCACGTCGACCTGTTCACCCCCATCATCAACCCACCCCAGGTGGCGATTCTGGGCGTCGGCCGGATCCGGCCGCGGCCTCTTGTCATCGAAGACCGATTGGCAGTCGTTCCCACGGCCTACCTCTGCCTGGTCTTCGATCACCGGGCCGTCGACGGATACCCGGCCGGCCTCTTCCTGAAAGAACTGCGGGACCTGTTCGCCCACCCGGGAGAATATGCGGAAGTGTGAAGGGGTGTGCAGTCGCGATTTCGCGCTCGACAAAGGGTCTTGAGCCGGTGCGCAGAAGCTGCATCGCCATGCCGACGCGTTCGTAGTCGGTGGTAGCCACTGTTCAGTCCTGGTATGTGTATGGAAGCCGTTAGGCGAGCTGTTCGATTCCGTTCATCATTTCCGGGAAGATAACGGGGAAGAAGCCCGTTCAGAAGCGCCTTAATCGAGTACTCCTCAAGCAGGAAGATCACGCGGCTCATCGCGGACTCGCACCTTCGAAGAGCCCCTGTCTCCAAAGCGTCCCCAGCTTGTCGCCCTCGTCCAATAGCTGCTTCAGCAGCTGGTCGGTCGACGCCCGCCGAACTCTGGTGAACCCATTCTCCTTGGCAAACCAGTACACCTCGTTCAGTTCCGCGCCGTTGAGGAATAACGGGGAATAGGTCGACACGAAAGCCTGGCCGCCGCGTCGAGCGTACTCCCTGAATTCCTCAATGAGTTCCAGGAGAAGGTCCGGATACAACTGGTTTTCCGGCTCCTCGACGGCGAGAAGCAGGTGTGGTCTGGGGTCATACAGCAAAATCAGGCAGGCGAACATCTTGATCGTTCCATCGCTGACAAAGCGGGCGATGAAAGGATCGCGAAACGCGTCGTCCCGAAAGCGGAGCACCAACCGGCCGTCGACCGTCGGCTTGGCTTCCACTCCGCTGACGCCGGGAATGCGGTCACTCATCGCTCGCAGCACTCGCTCGAAACACTCCGGGTGTCGCTGGTAGAGGTACTGTGCGACCTGAGCCAGGTCGTCGCGTTGGGTAGACAGATGCTCTGCGTATCCCGCTTCCACGCTGGGCCTCGCGGCCGAGATGTGCCAGTTCTCGATCAGACTCCGAAACTCGGACACCACCCGAAACCGTTGGAACTGTCCCAGCCCTTTGATGGCCAGAACACTGGAATCGTCCAGCTTGAAACCCTCCCGTTCCTCCTTGACCCCCTCCTGTCCGTAGACCGACTCATTGGTGATGGCAGATCCCTCGCCGCTCCTGAAGTCGACGAGGTGCCAAGGTCTTCCGTATTGTCCCCGGCGGTACCGGAGCACCTCGCGAGCGACGACGACGCGTCCCTCTTGAAGAGTGATCTCGAGTATGTAGGTTGCCAGCCGTCCACCGCTCTCACGAAACTGAACTGTGATTCCGATGGGCCCGTCGCTGCCTCTCGAGACCAACTCTTCAAAGCCACCGCGCCGCATTACGGCCACTGCCACGTTGTGGGTCAAGGCGTCCTTGAGGAAGGTGAACACGTCGAAGAGCGTAGACTTCCCCGACCCGTTCGCGCCCACAACGATGGTGAGATGCGGCAGATGACGCAACTTCACATGGCGAAACAGCCGATAGTTCCGAATCTCGAGATTTTCGATGCGCATCCGTCAACTCTCGGGCTCAAGGATTTCGGCAGTCACGGATTCCGCCAGGCATCGACGGATCACAACAGCTTCGCCTGCACCGGCGGAGCGTTGGCGCTCGCCAGTTGCCTGATCTCGGCCCAGCTCCCGACCAGACCATCATACTGGAGCGCCTCTGCGGGCCGCTTCTTCCATTCCGAAATGAAATAGAGCCGGTAGGCGAGGTCGCGCGCCACATCGCCAGCGCTTGCGCGAAGCCTGACAAGATCTGCGGCCGCTCGTTCGCCGCCGTGCTCCACTAGCCGGTACGACTTCTCGGACTTGCTCGCACGGGCGGGAGAGCCATCGTGAGGAGGGGCAGATCGTGCACTCACATCGGAACAAGCGGGAGCTGACGGACCGACTCCTTGAGGCGGTGACATCTCGCGCCCCGGCGCTGGTGATCGAGTGGTGGATTTGGGGCAACCGCGGAAGGCGGTGCGACCATCCAGTTCTGCCTCGGCAAGGCGTATGAGACGGGCGAGGCGGCGGCGGACGTGGCCGCTGTGTTACGATTTGTCCCTTCTCCACGGAGGAAAAGAAAAGATGAAGGAAAGTCTTCCGCTGCTTCCTACGTCGGTCATTGGCAGCCATGCCATCCCGAGCTGGTTCTATACCGCGTTGGAGGCCATCGAGGCGGGAAAATACGGCAAGACGGACAAACGGGAACTCTACGACGACGCCGTGAGCATCGCCATCCGGGATATGGAACGGGCCGGTCTGGATGTCATTTCCGACGGGGAGATGCGGCGCTGGCACTTCGTCCAGAGCTTCTACGAGAAGATGGAGGGGATCGAACCGGAAGAGCCGCTGCGCCGGGTGGGATTGTACGCGTACGACTCGGTGCCGCGTTACCGGCTGCGGGAAAGGGTGACCGTCCCCCGAGGGCTCGGCGTGGTCGAGGAGTTCAAGCACCTGAAGACCCAGACCGACAAGCCGGTCAAGGCCACCTGCCCGGGGCCGTTGACCGTCACCATTCACCTCAGGGACTCGTCGGTTCGCGAGTTCTACAGGGACCGCTTGGAACTGTTCTGGGAGTTTGCCGAAGTCGTGAACCAGGAGCTCAAGGACCTGGTCAAGGCCGGCGCCGACTATATCCAGTTGGACGAGCCCTCCTTCGCCATCATCCCCGGTGAACTGAAGGAGTACCTGGACCTGTACAACCGGTGCGTGGAAGGGGTCGACGCCAGGATCGCCTTCCATATCTGCTTCGGCAACCTGGGATCGCGTCCCCGCGGCAAGCGGGAATACGGACCCATGATTTCCTACCTGCTGGATGCGAAATGCGACGAGTACGTCCTGGAATTCGCTAACCGGGAGATGCACGAGCTAGAGATCTGTCGCGAACTCTCCCGGGAACGGGACATCGGCGTCGGGGTCATCGACATCAAGTCCTTCTACCGGGAGACACCCTCAGACGTGGCAGACCGGATTCGCGCCGCCCTGGAATATATTCCGCCGGAGAAGCTCTGGATCGTGCCCGACTGCGGATTCTTCCAGCTTCCCCGCTGGATCACCGTCCAGAAGCTGCGCAACATGGTGGCCGGAACCCGGATCGTCCGGGAGGAATTGACCGGATCCCCGGATTGACGCTCGAAGCGGCGAGAGAAAGAAGGTGGAAATGCCCGACGTTCTCAAAGTGGGCCGGAACCTGACGACGGAGCACACGGTCAGCGACGATCTGACCGCAGACCGTTTCGGGAATCCTGGCGTCCAGGTGCTGGCCACGCCGGCTCTGGTGGCGCTCATCGAAGCGTGCGCCATCCGCTGCGCTGCCCCCACCCTGGCGGAGGGCCAGGGAACGGTGGGAACCCGGGTGAACATGCAGCATCTGGCCCCCACGCCGGTGGGCATGAAAGTGACGATCCGGGTCGAGCTGGTGGAGCTGGAGGGCAAGCGGCTGGGGTTCCAATTCCAGGCTCATGACGAAAAGGACCTGATCGCCCGCGGCACCCACGAACGCTTCATCCTCGGGTCCATGGAGCGGTTTCTGGCCCGAGCCGCCGAGAAGTCAGGTGCCGGCGACTGATTCGGTCCAGCTCTCCATCCGGGACGGAGTGGCGTGGCTCACGCTGAACCGGCCCCAAGTCCTCAACGCCCTGGATCAGGAGATGGTCGGGCGTTACGTGCAGTTCCTGAACCAGATCCGCGACGACGAGTCGGTCCGGGTAGTGGTGACCCGGGGGGCGGGGCGCGCCTTTTGTTCCGGTAGCGATCTGCGCGAGCTGGCGCCGCTGTCTGCCGCCGAGGCCACCTCCCTGGAGCGGGGTTACGGCGAGGCGTTCGGTCTGCTCGATTCCCTGCCCCAGCCGACGCTGGCGCTGGTCCACGGCTATGCCTTGGGAGGCGGTCTTCAGGTCACCCTCTACCACGACTTGCGGATCGCGTCCAGGTCTGCCGTGTTCGGACTTCCGGAGGTAGAGCTGGGCTGGACGCCGCCCTGGTCGTTGGGAAGGACGGTTGATCTGTTGGGCGGCGCTGCCGCTCGCTGGCTGCTGCTGACCTGCGAGAAAATCGACGCGACTCGTGCGCTTCAGATCGGTCTGGTCAATGAAGTGGTGCCGGACTCGGAGCTCCTGAGCCGGGGCGAAGCGCTGGCGCGGCGGCTGGCTTCGTTTCCCCGGGAAGGCTTGGCGCGGACCAAGGCGCTGCTTCACCGGATGTCGGAACTCAGGAGCGACTGCTGGGAAGGCGTGGCCTCGGCTGACTTCCTGGCGTGCTTCG
>JAPOYZ010000021.1 GCA_026706325.1 Candidatus Aminicenantota bacterium | reverse complement strand
CCCGGGGAACGGTTGCCAGACCGATGGCGAAGATGCCCTTGTCTCCCTTCTCGTGCAGCGCGTCGGCGCCGCGCCAGTTCCCGCCGTAGTAGTAGACCAGGACCTTGTCCTTGTGGACGATGGGGGCCTGAAAGACATAGACGGTGGATTCGTCGAAGTCCCCGAAGTCTCCCAGCCGGATGAAGGGCTCCCGGTAGTTGCGCTCGTAGTGGAGTCCGTCGCGGCTCATGGCCAACTCGGGATAGTGCCAGGTCTTGGTGGTACGGAAGATCTCGATGATGGACAGGTAGATCCCATCGTAGTCGAAGGCAGCCATGGCGTAGAACTCGGTGTCGGGCGGGTCCTGCTCATCGGGCAGGACGATGAACTGGTCCCGGGTCCAATGGATCAGGTCGGGACTCTCGGCCCGGCCGATGAGCCGTTTTCCCAGCGGACACGCGCGGTGGATGCAGCTCTCGATGTGGGCGGCGTACACCTTCCGGATGGGATCCCATCCCATGAATACGGTGGGTCCCCACCGTCCCGGCACCGGAGACGTGTCTATGACCGGGTTGTTTTCGTAGGGGGTCCAGTTGAACCCGTCGGGCGAGTGGTACAGGTCCAGCATGAAACCCGGTTTCTCAGGGGGCCCGCGCCGGTGCCCGAGCGAGACGTACCGCTTGGCCGGGTCGGTGGCATTGGGGTCGCGGAAGGTGGGAACCCGGCTCTCCTCGGGCAGGATGTTGTTGCGGGTCGAGCCGTTGAATTCCACCTTCCCGAGACTCGGCTTCTCCCAGATCACGCCGTCCCGCGAGGTGGCGAAACAGGTCAGCCACACGTCGCCGTTGGAGTTGCCTACGAAACTGTAGCTCTCCGGCGACCAGACCTTTTCGCGAACCACGCCCTCATCGGTCCACTTGTAGTCGGTGATGGAGGCGCCCTTCTTGACCTTGAAATCGTTGTTGCTCCGGTACCACATCTTGAACACGCCCTCCTCCTCGTCGTAGTAGACGCGGCTGAGGCCGAGGTAGTGTCCCTCCCACGGACGGTCGGAGGCGATGAGGGGATTGTTCGGGTGCTTCTGCGCCGGATTGAGCACCTGCTTGGCATGGGACAGGTGCTGAATCATGTAGTCGTCCACGAAAAGCTGGGTCCGGGAGCCGATTTCGGCGAGACCCCCACCCCCGCCCGCACCAGACGCGGCCGATCCGGCCGCCAGCATCAGAGCCATTCCGACGATCCATGTTGTTCCTTGATGTTTCATTTCTTTCTCCTTGTCCCGATAAGGCTCAGATGATGGCGATGGGGCGCAGGGCGAAGCCCGCCACGGTGCCCCGGATCTTGTTCACGGTGCAGACGTAGGTGAACTCGTAGACGCGGTCGCGGGAAAGCTCCTCCAGGGCGTGAAACTCCGCGATGTGGACGCCCTGCTCGATCAGCAGGTAGTTGTGGACCGGCATGAAGGAGCCGTACTTCTCGCGGTAGGCCTTGTTGTCCGCCGCCGTGGGCTTGTACTCCACGCCGCTGGTGTCTCCGCCGACCATGATGGCCCCTTGCTGCTCCACCAGCCAGCGGGCCGAGGCCAGGTTGATGCCGGCCGAGTCATGCCGGTCGATGGTTTCGTGGTCCGACCCGGCCGTGCCCCAGAACTGGGTCGTCCCGGTCCGGACCAGAACCACGTCTCCGAAGCGCAGCGTGGTTCCCTGCTTCTTGAGCGCACCCTGAAGGTCCGCCGGAGTGATCTCGTAGTTGGAGGGCAACGCCTTCAGGCCCTTGTAGGCGGCCACGTCGATCATGACCCCGCGGGCCACGATGGGAGGGATGTTGGTGGCGTCGCACCTGCGGATCCCCCAGTCGCCCGAGGAGTCCGACTCCTTGAACCCGTTGTACCAGTGGTTGTCCTTCCCCTGGACGGCGTGGCCCAGCCCGTCGATCTGGGTCGCCACGTTGTCGTTGATGAAAAGGGCGCAACTGTGCCAGGCGGTCAACGAGGGATTGTCCTGGATCACCCCGGGGATGTCCTTCTGGCTCTTCACGCCGTCGGGAGACCGGAACATGATGATCTCGCCCGGACTGTGCCCGGGCCACTTGTAGGAGGTCCGGTCATAGCTCAGTCCCAGGTCGAAGACCCTGCCCTTCCGCACCAGCTTCAAGGCGGCCAGGCGGGAGGCGTCGGTCATCTCGTTGAGCGCTCCCACTTCGTCGTCCTTCCCCCAGACCCAACCCCAGCCCTTCCCCGCCTGCCACTTCTTGGCGTGAGACGAGGGCGGCACAACGGCGGCAACCATAACAGCCGCCGCAACAAGCCCGATCAAAACGGTGAGGACGGTGTGCTTCTTGCTCATGTTGGTTCTCCCATACTTTGGATCAGCCGGTACAGTCTACTATGAGCCGGTAGGAGGGGGGACAGTCTTGTCCCCCCCTCTTTCCCGATCTTGTCATGGAACCTTGACGAGGAACGCCATTATTCACACCATAATGCCGTGATCACTACTATCGATCGGGACGGAAGATTGGTGGTGCCGAAGCCACTCCGCGATCGCTTCAATCTCGTCGCCGGGACGGAGTTGGAGATCGAAGCCACTGCGGGGGGCCTGCTCCTTCGCAAGGTCGGCGGTACGCCGTCGCTAGTTCGCCAGCAGGGTCTCCTGGTGCATCATGGCGACCCTCAAGCGACCCTGGGTATCGTGGAGTTCATCCGTGCGGAACGAGACGCGCGCAGTCTCCGCATCGTGACGGAGGACTCCGAATGATGCGCTATCTGTTCGATATCTTGGTACTCGTCAGAACGGTAGCGGGTCAACTTGGGCATCACGAAACCGCATTCGACCTGCTTCACCGACTTAAGTGTGGGTAATATCAGGCGATCGGGTCGCCGTAGGCCTTGGCTGAGTGTCATGCAAAGCCGACTGACTCAGTCTATTCGGAGAACAGGTCCAGTTGCCGCTTCTCTCCGGGGCGCCGAAACGCGGCCGCCGACAGGGCCATGGACTTCCGGTTGAGCCCCAGCCGGCGGCAGGTGACCTGAAAGAGCTCGCCGATCTGGCGGGCGTAGACACCGGTACCCTTCATTCGCTCGTGAAACTCGGAGGAGTAGAGATTCCCTCCCCGTGTCTCCCGGATCCGGTTGAGGACCCGCTTCTTCCTGTCCGGATAGCACCGTTCCAACCAGGACTCGAAGAGATTCTTCACTCCATAGGGAAGCCGCAGCAGGATGTAAGATGCCGCAACCGCTCCCGCCTCGGAGGCCGCCTCCAGAATCGACGGAATCTCATGCTCCGTGAGACCGGGGATGACGGGCCCCACCATCACCCGGACCGGTATTCCCTGCTCCGACAGTTCCCGGACCGCCGCCAACCGGGCCGACGGTGTGGACGCCCGGGGCTCCATCGTCCTCTGAAGCTTGGCATCCAGTGTGGTGATCGACAGGTTCACCGACGCCGCGTCCTTCGCCGCCAATTCCGACATCAGATCGGCGTCCCGGGTCACCAGATGGTTCTTGGTGACGACGGCCGCGGGGTTGCCGAACTCCACCAGGACCTCCAGACAGGCCCGGGTGATTCCCAACCGGCGTTCCGCGGGTTGATAGGCGTCGGTGACCCCGCTGATGGCGATGGTCTGGGGTTTCCATTTGGGAGACAGAAGCTCCTGCCGCAACAATTGGGGAGCGTCCTCCTTGACCAGGATCCGGGTCTCGAAGTCCAGACCGGCCGAGAACCCCAGATACTCGTGGTAAGGACGTGCGTAGCAGTAAACGCAACCGTGCTCGCAGCCCCGGTAGGGGTTCACGCTGAATTCGAACCCGACGTCCGGGCTCTGGTTCTGCGCCAGGATGGTCCGGCTGGTGTCCTTGTAGAGACGGGTATCCGGGTGAGTCTCTTCATCTTCCGTGTCGGAAACGTAGTGGATCGGCTCGAAACGGTTGGCCGGATTCCCGGCGGCGCCGCGGCCTCGAATGGGTGCGGAAGACATGGCCCGTTTCCATCCAATCTGCTGAAGAACGGCAACCATAATGACAGATCATTCTGTCACCCTTGCTCCCCGGAAAGGAGACGGAATGAAACCCAACCGACTGCGCCAGAAGCTCGACGCCGGTGAGACCACGGTGTCCACCAACATTTACACTTCCTCGCCCGACGTGGTGGAGATGCTGGGACACGCCGGCACCATCGACTACGTGGAGTTCGAGGCCGAATACGTCCCCTACGACCTGCACTGGATGGACCACTTCGCCCGCGTCACGGAACTGTTCCCCCATCTGTCCGCCATGATCAAGATCGACCAGGAGCCCAGGACCTTCATGGCCGCCCGGGCGATCGGCGCAGGCATCCAGAACGTCCTCTTCGCCGACGTCCGCACGCCCGAGGAAGCCCGGGAATGCGTCGCCGCCATGAAACCCGAGACCCCGGGATCGGTGGGGCACCAGGGCTATGGAGACCGGCGCGTGGCCCGCTACTTCCTGGACGGTCCGGCCAACTACGTGAGCATTCTGGAGAACTCGGTCGTGGCCCTCATGATCGAGAAGAAGTCGGCGGTGGACAACCTGGAGGCCATTCTGGACGTGGAGGGAATCGACATGGTCCAGTTCGGCGCCGCCGATTTCTCCCTGAACATCGGCAAACCGGGGCAATGGGAGGATCCCGCAGTCACGGCGGCCAAGAACCGGGTGATCCAAACCTCCCTGAAAATGGGTGTCCAGCCCAAGGTCGGAATCCATTCACCCGAAGACGCCCGCCAATACCTGGATATGGGCGTGCGCCACTTCATCATGGGCGGCGACCTGGGGATCCTCTACTCCTTCTGGAAAGAAAAGGGCCGGAAGCTCCAGGACATCATCGCCGGACACTGATTGGAAATCGAACGTGTCCAAGGCGTGGTCGCAGCCCGGAAGGGTCAGCTCGCGTGGAGTGTCCTGGTCATGAACGCTGCCTCGGCGCCAGGCTGAACGGTTCGCGTGCGAACACGCGGCGCACCATCGGCTCGAAGAACTCCAGCGGCAGTGAATCGTATTCGGGATCGAACGCGCACTGGTCCCAGCGGTGACAGAAGTCCACGGCGTCCCGGTACCAGGGATGGTCGCGGTACTTGTCGCGCGCGTTGCGGTTGCCGCCCACGTGGTGGGCGTAGTAGTAGAGCTGGAACAGGCCGTGGTGCCGGACGATCCAGTACGTTCGCTCGGTCACGTAGGGGCGCAGCAGCAGCGCGGACAGCTCGCCGTGGCTGTGCGGGGCCAGCATGTCGTCGATGTCGTGCAGGAGCGCCGCCACCACCAGTTCCTCATCCGCGCCGTCGCGATAGGCGCGGGTCGCGGTCTGCAGAGAATGCTCCAGCCGGTCGACCTGGTAGCCGGCGAGCGAACCGGATAATTCGCGAAGATACGCCAACACCCGATCGGCGGTGCCGGCGGCGAACTCCTTCTCATGGCGCCCGAGCAACTCGTAGTCCTCGCGGGTGCCGTCCGCCATACTGGTGAAGCTCACCGTCGGACCGCTCGGCATTGCCATTTTGCGCATGTTGTTCACTCTCCTAAGCAGGGGTTCCCTTGGATGCAGCGTGCTTGAAGGCGCAGGACCTTGTCAAGGGCGCCCGACCCGGGCCCGGCGCTTGACAGGCAAAGGAAAAGCGCACCTAATGCCGGGACGCCTTCACGTGCGTTGGGGGCTCAACGATCGGATGCCCGGAGCCGTTGCGGCAGCGCATGCTCCGGCCCGGTCACAGGGAATTGAGGGGATCGACCATGCATCAACCGATCAGCGTGGACCAGTCCGACAGGATCGTTCCGATCAACCTTCGCCAGACCGGCCGCACGCCGGCCGAGCTGCTCATTTCCACCCGGGTCCGGAAGTCTCCCTATTGGCATCTGTCGCATGAAGCGGGCTGCTGGCGGGCCACCGTGTACAACCGCATCTACCATCCCCGCGGCTACGTGCGGCCCGAGGACGGCGGCGCGGCGGCGGAGCACGAGGCGCTGACCCGGGACGTCACGCTGTGGAACGTCGCGGTGGAGCGGCAGATCCGGGTCCAGGGACCGGATGCGGAACGGTTCACCGATTACGTGATCACCCGGGACGCGACGCGCATCGAGCCGATGCACGCGAAGTACGTCATCCTCTGCAACGAGAAGGGCGGCATCCTCAACGACCCGGTGCTGCTGCGGCTCTCCAGTAACGAGTTCTGGTTCTCCCTTGCCGACTCCGACCTCCTGTACTGGCTCCAGGGCGTGAACGTCGGGCTTCGGATGGAGGTGGAGATCGACGAGATCGACGTCTGTCCCGTGCAGATCCAGGGGCCGAAGTCGCTCGACCTCATGACCGACCTGGTGGGCGCGGGCCTCCGGGACATCCCCTACTACGGGATCATGGAGGCGCAGATCGCGGGCTGTTCCGTGGTGATCTCCCAGTCCGGGTTCTCCGGCGAGAAGGGGTACGAGATCTATCTTCGGGATGCCACCCTGCACGCCGAGAAGCTGTGGCGTGCGGTGCTGGACGCAGGGGACAGGCACCGACTGATGGTCATCGCGCCGGGCCACCAGCGCAGGATCCAGGCCGGGATCCTGTCGTGGGGACAGGACATCGACCACGAGACGAGTCCGTTGCAGTGCAACCTGGCCTACCAGGTGCCGCGCAAGAAGCCGGGAGACTATATCGGGCGGGCCGTGCTGGAGCGCCAGCGCGCCGAGCTCGACGCCGGGCGTTGTCCGTTCGCGATGGTCATGGTGGGGATGACGCTGGGCGGGGACCCCATTGACGACTATGCCCCGGACTTCTGGCTCGTGTCGGACGCGGACGGCGGCGACCCCATCGGCTATCTCACGTCGCCGTGGTACGCCCCGGAGCTCGGCACGAACATCGCGATGGGGTACGTCCCGGTGGGCAAGTCCGGCGCCG
>JAPOYZ010000240.1:2304-6883 GCA_026706325.1 Candidatus Aminicenantota bacterium | reverse complement strand
GTGGTTGAACCGCTCCACCTGATCCGCAGTCAGGACGGGCTGGACCTTCTCGTGGGGCGCGCCCTCCTCGATCCAGTTCTTTATGGTCTCGATCTGGGCTTCGGACAGGTCCAGGTTGAAGGCCTTGGGCGGCATCTCCCGGGCGGAAACCTTCTGGTAGAGCAGGCTCTCGGCGGAGTCGCCCGCCACCAGCACCTTCCCGTTGTGAGATCCCTTCAGGACCGATTGGGCCGTGCGCAGGTCCAGGCCGATCATTGAGGTGCCGCCATGGCAGGCGAAGCAATGGGCCGTGAAGATGGGGAGGACGTCCTTTTCGAACGTGGACCCAGGCGCGGCGGCCAGAACGGTGGAAAAAAGCAGCGGCAACGCTCGCAGCAGTCCCGGTCCGGATCTCATGGAGGTCAGGCTCCGGGAAGGGGGTGTTCGATGAGGTCGTTCACCACCTTGGCGCCGGTGATGGCCAGGTTGGTGGGGGTCTCCTCCCGGCCGCCGTGGCGGTAGGTCAGGCGAGAGTGGTCGATGCCCAGCAACCGATAGAGCGTGGCCTGCATGTCGGGACAACTGACCCGGTTCTCCACCGCCTTGTAAGCGAACTCGTCGGTGGCGCCGTAGGTCAGGCCGGGCTTGAAGCCCCCACCGGCGAACAGGATGGTGAAGGCGTTGCGGTTGTGGTCCCGCCCGTCCGAGTTCTGCGTGGTGGGCAGCCGGCCGAACTCGCCGGCCCACATGATGATGGTGCTCTCGAGCAGGCCCCGGCTCTTGAGGTCCTTGATCAGGGCGGCCGTCGGCTGGTCCGTCTTGGCGCAGATCTTGGCCAGGTTGGTCTTGAGGTTGTTGTGACTGTCCCAGGGTTGGCCCTTGCCCGAGAAGACCTGCACGAACCGGACTCCCGACTCCACCAGGCGCCGGGCCATGAGGCAGCGGGTCGCATACGGAGCGGTCATGGGGTTGTCGAGGCCGTACATCTTCCGGGTGGCTTCCGATTCCTGAGATAGATCCAGGACGTCGGCCGCCGCCAACTGCATCCGCGCGGCGAGCTCGTAGTTCTGGATTCGAGCCTCCAGCTCCGAAGTCTCGGGGTGATGCAGGAGGTGCCGGTTGTTCAGCTTTGCCAGCAGATCGAGGCTCTGCCGCTGCACTCCCGGCGGCAGGGGGACCTCCTGCTGGAGGTGATGCACGGGGGTACCGATGGAGCTGAACTCGACCCCCTGGTAGAGCGCCGGCAGCCAGCCGCTGGACCACAGGATCTTGCCGCTGACGCTGTATCCCTCCGGGGCCCGGAGCACCACGTAGGCGGGAAGGTTCTGGTTCTCGGTTCCCAGGGCGTAGCTGATCCAGGAGCCCATCACCGGCCGGCCCGGAAAGATCTGTGAAGTAAGGAGGTTGTTGAGCCCTTCGGGATGGTTGTTGTGCACCGAGTACATGGACCGGACCATGCAGAGTTCGTCGGCCATGCCGCTCAGGTGGGGCAGCACCTCCGCAATCTCCATGCCCGATTGCCCGTGTTTCTTGAACTCGTAGGGGCAGGGCATGAGGATGTTCAGGTTGTTGGGCTGGTGGATCTCGACGCCGTCCGGATGAGGCTGGCCGGCTCTCCTGGTGAGCTCCGGCTTGGGGTCGAACAGATCCATTTGGCTGGGCCCGCCGTTCTGGACCAGTTGGATCACCGCCTTGGCCGGACCCGGAAAGTGGCCTTTCCGCGGCTTGAGGTCCATGTAGGGCCGCCCGGGTTTGTCCAGCGCCGGAGTTCCCAGGAGGTTTTCGGAATCCAGGAGACCGGCCAGGGCGATGCTGCCGAATCCGAGTCCGGACCGGGCCAGAAGCTGCCGCCGGGAAATGGAACCGGGTCCCGGAAGTTGAGGCCTTTCAGATAGATGCATGGAATCACCACCGGTGTAGATTGATAACCGAAAGGTACCCCTGAAGCCGAACCCGTGTCAAGCGACGCACCGGTTGTGGCGCTGCATCGTCATCCGCCGCGTCTCCAAAATAGCACGCGTTTTTACTATATATAATAAAATCTGACTCGTTATTGTCTATCAATTGACAAATTATTGCCAAAGGGGAGTCGGATAGGATCCACGGCGTACCAGATCCCGAATCTGACTCGTCACCCGGTCCCGGTCCTCCCGGTAGGTGACCCCATGGGAGTGGGGACATTCTTGTCCCCCTCTTCATCTCCGACCCGAAACCGCTGACTGGAAAGCTTCCGCCCCCACGCCACTTATTACTGCCCGGATTGCACGGACCCGCAGTGGTTGGACCAGCTTCTATGAGCGACTGGTACGCTATTCGCCCCAGAGCCGTTCCGGATATGCCCCGCCACTGACCAGTTCCCGGATCTGACTCGTGACCCGGTCCCGGTCCTCCCGGTAGGTGACCCCGAACCATGCATCGGAGGACCGGAGCACCCGGACCCTCGCCTGGCCGGCGGCGACGAGGTCGTTGACCAGCGTGGGGATCATGAACTCGGCCCCGTCTTCCCCGCCCCGCTCTCGCAGGAAGCGGGCGAAGGCCCGTTCAAGATGGTCGAAGATGCTGGGAGTGAAACCCCACATGTTCATGGAGACCAGCTCGTCTCCGGAGAGGTTGTGGGCCTGTCCCTCCGAATCGAAATAAACGGCCCCGTCACTGGTCCTGGCGATACGGGTCAGCTCGACGACCTCCTCCAAAAGGCCCTGACGGCTGCGGCAGACCCCCCGGGCCACCGTGCCGTGATCCGAGAGCGTCTCGCGCAGACGGAACCCCACCATGCCGTAGTCGCCCCGGCGGCAGTCCGCCGCCTGCTGGAGGTGGCCCGCCAGCTTCCGGTAGGAGCCGGCGCCGTAGAAGTCGTCGGCGTTGACGGCGGCGAAGTTCCCGTCGATGGCGTTCCGGGCCGCCAGTACGGCATGGCCCGTGCCCCAGGGCTTGCGGCGCTCAGGCGGAATGGAGAACCACCCGGGAACCATTTCCAACTCCTGGCGGCAGTATTCCACGGCGACGCGCCGCTCGATCCTCCGCCCTGCCGCATCCCGGAAATCGGACTCCATATCCCCACGCACGATGAAGACCACGCGATCGAAGCCGGCGCGGACGGCGTCGTAGACGGAATAGTCCAGCAGAGTCTCCCCGCCGGGTCCCACCGGGTCGATCTGTTTGAGGCCCCCGTAGCGGCTGCCCATCCCCGCAGCCAACACCAGCAACGTCAGGCTCATGGCAACGGGTCGTTCCCTCAGGCCGGGTCGGGAGCGGCGGCCCTGTCGATGAGGTTGCGGGTAATCCGCTGAACCCTCGGGTCGGGACCGAGGGGCCGGGTGAAGTGGGTCCAGGGCACGGTGTGCCCGGGCGGAGAGTCCAGACCCTGGGCCCAGAAGATGGTGGAGGCATTGAAGACGAAGTTCCCCTTGGGACCGGGGAAGATGGTTGCGGCCCACTCGCCGGGAGTCACCCCATGGGTCCAGACGGTCCCCTGGGCCACGACCTCCAAGCCCTCGCGTTCCAGGTCGGGGTCGCCGTGAAACTCCCAGCCCACCAGACCGGGAATGAAGTCCCCCTTCGCCATCCCGGTCCCTTCGAAGATCCAGTGATCGGGAGCCGTGCAGATCCAGTCGCCCGATCCGTTGAAGGGCACCACAGTACGGGCTCCGATGATGTTCCGCTCATCCGGACCGGCCCCCTCGAAGGGGCCCAGGATCTCCGAGTATCTCTCGATCTCTTCGGGACGCAACGGGCCGTAGCTGTGGAGCCGGGTGATGATCCGGTTGGGGACGCCGGTCGAGGAAGGCGTGAAGGGACTGACCATGTAGACGTCGTTGGCGCTGAGCCAGAGGACGTTGACCCCTTCTCCGATGGCAGCCTCGATGGCCCGGTACTGGCGAATGTCCCAGTACTCGTCGTGTCCGACGCTGACGAAGGCCCGGCAACGGGTCACGAATGAGGAGTCCAGCACGTCGGCGTTGCTGCAATAGGTGACGTCCAGCCCCTCCCGCTCCAGCCAGTAGCAGAGGGGATACTCCCAAAGCAGAAACTCCCCCGTACCCACCGACAGGGGGAAGTCCGCGAACATGGGGAACTTGGCGTAGGGCCGGTCGAAGCTGCCCGCCACCCCGGGATGATGGGCCCCCTCGGGGTGGGTGTAGAGGGAGTAGTCGTCGGGCCAGCGGTTGTAGGCCTGCCAGGTGTTGTCCGAGCACTGGAAGAGAAGGTGCGCCGGCCGCCGGTCCCGGACGATGAAGATCACGTAGCTCTGCCAGTAGGGCCGGTTGCCGGCCGGGAGTGTGGTGAGCTTGCCCAGATAGACTCCGCTGGTCCAGTCCTCGGGAATCGTGAACTCGAGGCTCGGTTCCCACCGGCATTCGCGCAGCCGGTTGGGCCCGACCTCCGGCAAGGGTTGCGGCTTGCCCTCCAGCGGCCCCGCCGACTTCATCAGGCGTCCGCCGTGTCCGCCGTAGTAGCCCAACCGGTAGAAGTCCACGCGGAAGGAGCTGGCCGGTTCGGTGCTGACGAAAATGGAGAGGGTGTCGCCGGCCTCGATGGACTGGTGGGAGCAGTACCCCTCGATGCGGGCGCTGCGGTACTTTCCGCGGTCGACCCAGAC
>JAPOYZ010000240.1:0-2294 GCA_026706325.1 Candidatus Aminicenantota bacterium | reverse complement strand
CCAGACCCGGGTCAATTGCCATTCCCGGGTGCCCGGCTTGCGGTTCTCCAGCTCGATTGCCGTCCCGGTCCCGCTGGATTGGCCTCCGGGTCCAGCGCAGGCAGCGGCGGCGGTCACGGCGGAGACGGCGCTGGCCTGGATGAAACGGCGCCGGTCCAACTGGTCGTGGGGATTCTTCTGGCTTGATCCGGGTTTCATCGGCGCTCCCTCCTTGCGAGATTGATAGCAGCCGGATAACCCGGAATCAACAATCGATCCGGTCAGGGACCGGGGATGGAGCTCAGCACCAGATTCTCCATTCGGATCGTCTTGGAAAAGCGGCCGAGATTCCTGGTCTCGATCCGGACCAGCTCGGCATCTTCAAACCAGTCGGAATCGACGGGAGGGTCGGCGGAAGGCAACGAAAAATACAGACTCGAATGGCTGACTCCCAACATGGGAAACGAAAGCGGCGCCATAGGAGGAGTCAGAATGGCGTAGGCGAGTGATCCTTCGCTCAGAACCGCCTGCCGCTTAACCCGGTTGCGCAGTAGGTACCATCGGCTCTTCATCCGGTCCTGGATCAGGCGGTGACGCGACTCTTTCAGTTCGATCCTCAGGCTGTTCTTGTTCGTGGTCACACGGAGGATCTCGACGTGGTCCGATCCCCTGTCGTAGCGGGCTCCATGCTCCAACGGGAAGGTCGAGACATCGCTCCCTTGAACCAGAAAACCGATTTTGACCATTAGATCCGACTCAGTCCCAGCGTGGAGATCGTAGGACTCCTCGTCGATCTCCAGCAACTCAGGCAGGTATTCGTAAATCGGTCTTCTTATCTCGTTCAGAAATTCGACGCCTCCCAAAGCAGCCGACAGGAAATTGGCCCTCTCTTCATGCAATCTGGGCGGATGATTGATTCGCCACCAGAAACCGTCACCCTCGTTTGCGTATGGGTGCCCGTGCCTGCTGGAAAACGTCTCTTCCGTTGACCCGAACGAAACCTGTGAGATGACCTGCTCGGGAACCGCCAAAACGCCCGTCGGCAACCCCTCCAGCGCAATGTTCCCGTTCAGGACCATACTTCGCTTCAATGGTTGGGACCGCACGCGTCGAAAGAAATGCAGGCCTCCTTCCTCGATCCGGAGCGTCAACTGTTCAGGATCGACGACCCTCCGGTCCAATCGTTGGGCCGACGCTACGAAATCCCAACTCCAGATCACTGTGAACAGACCTACGGCCAGGAGCCCGGAGCAGGCCAAGGTGGCACTCCCCACTGTCCGTCGAGTCAAATACTGATGGCCGACGACGATTCCGGCGACGCCAATGTGGCTCAGCAGGAATGCGATTTCCCGCGATGTCGCCAGCGAAATGCCGAAGGCGTCACTGAGGTCGACGTGTTCGAAGAAGAGATTGCGCGAAAAATTGTAGAGCAACATCCAAACGATCGGACCAAGCAGACCCAATAGGGCCACGTGAACCAACTTCCGCGTTACGGCGGCAAGCATCAACAGAAACGAAACCAGAAGAAGCTCATAGGCCAGAATCTGCGGAATCGAGCGAAAGACGTCCGGTAGAATCACTCCGTGGAAGTCGAGGAGCAGGAGTTCGACTACCAGGAGTGGAAGTATCACGGTGAGGGCGAGAAACGATAATTTGCCCAACAGAAGCTGGCGACCGGTAATCGGCCGGTCCAACCAGAACGCGGTGCTGCCGACCAGGGAATCGTCCTGCACCAGGCGCGCGATCATGATCGCCAGCAAACAGATCTGGGGAAACCAGGCCAAAATCTCGTAATAGTTGAATGAACTGAAGTTCCAAATGCTGGGATCAAGCGGCCCGTACCCGATAACGCCCGCGCGCAGAACCACCAAACCCAACCATCCAGCCAGATAAAAGCGGAGGTGTCGAAAATCCTTGCGAACGATGTGTAGTACGAGGTTCATCCTTCCTTCTCCATGTACAACCACCGGGCCGGACAAGGGCCAACTTCCGAGCAAGTTACGATCGCGGAATCTCCTGCATGACGATCCCATTCAATCGAACCGATTTAAAAAAGCGACCGAGTGTATTTGTTCCGAATCGCACCAGTTCCGCGTCTTGGAACCAATCCTGCTGGGCCGAATGGCGATCCGAAGGCAATTCGAAGGATAGGGTCGTCCGCGTAGTCTTCAACATCACAGGGAAGTACCTCATTGGGGGCAAGATTGCATCGATAGCGGAGGGAGGAAACGCGTTATCGTACTCTTCTCCCAGAAGCGCCTCGCGTCTCGACTGATTGTACAGAACGTACCGTCTGCTCTTTATGTGATCGTGCA
>JAPOYZ010000193.1 GCA_026706325.1 Candidatus Aminicenantota bacterium | reverse complement strand
CCGGCTCAGTTGCTGGCCCCGGTCGGCGAAATTGGGGTGGTTGGCGCCCCACACGGTGTCCTGCAGGACGTCGTTGCCGATGGCGAACGCGTTCTCCAGGTGCCGCTTGTCCCTCACCATGAGCGCGCCCGCCTCGTACGGCTGGAAGAACCACTTGTGCGCGTCCAGGCTCACGGAATCCGCCCGAGCGATCCCGTCGAGCAGTTCCTGCCCCAGCCGCGTCACCAGGGCGAAGCCGCCGTATGCGGCGTCGACGTGCAGCCAGATACCTTCCCGCTCACACAGGTCCGCCATCGCAGCCAAGGGATCGATGGAGCCCGTGCTGGACGTTCCCGCGTTGGCGCAGACCGCGACGGGCCTCAACCCGGCGTCACGATCGCGCGCCATCAGACGCCTCAACGTGTCCAGGTCGATTCGGAAGTCGTTCCCGGTGGGCACCAAACGGATGTGCTCCCGGCGCACGCCGGCGATCAAGGCCGCCCGCTTCAAGGCGCCGTGGCTCTGATCGCTCATGTACACGGCGGGGCGCGCCGGATGTGCCGCCGCCTCCCGCGCCGCCACAAGGGCCTCGACGCTGGCCGCCGAACCGCCGCTCGTCAACAGTCCGCCGCCGGTCTCCGGATAGCCGATCCACCCACGCATCCAGTCCGTGACCGCGAGTTCCAACTGGCTGGTCCCGCTCGACACCAGCCAGGTGCACGAATTGATGTTGAAGCCTGCGGCCAGAAAGTCTGCGACCACGGCCGGCCATGTGGCCGACGACGGGATGAAACCGAAGAATCGGGGATGGTCGAGCCGTGCTGCATACCGGAGCGCCTGCCCCACGGCCAGTTCCAACACCTCCTCGGCAGGCTGGCCCGCCTCCGGCGGCGGTCCACCCAACTGTCCCTCCAGCACCTCGCGAAACTCGCCATCCCAAGCCTTGGCGTCGTCGAGGCCGTCGATGCGCTTGACCAGGACCTCCGTCGCCTTGGCCGCCAATTGCCGCATAGCCTGCGGCGTCATCGTCAGATCGTTTTGCCGGGTCTCGTCCATAGTCGTCACCGAGTCCGAATGGTCTTGTCCGCGGGTTGGTACCGGTTGCCCAGATGCCGCCACTCCAGTTGGAAGAACTTGAAGGGTTCGTCTCCCAGCACCTTGTAGCCGTGCTTGGCGTAGCGGGGGCAGAAGATCACGTCCCCGGGGCCCACCTCCCGCTCGAACTCGCCTACCTCCCAGATGGCCCGGCCCGAGACCACGATCTCGGCCTGCTCCATGTCCGGGTGGTAGTGCACGGGCGTGTAGCCGCCCGGCTCGTACTGGACCAGGGCGATGATGGCGGCTTCCGAGTTCTTACCCGGAAGCACCAGCCCCACCTGGGAGATCCCGTAGTGGCCTCCCGCCCGCTCCGGGCTGAGCCTGATCAGGGGAGTCTGTTTCTCTGAGAGGACGTAGCCAACGGTCCGGGCAAGGAAAAGATCGGACGCGCCCTTCCCGTCCAGGTCGATTCCCCCTATGGGCACCCCCCTCCAGTTGAAGTCGATCATGACGAATTCGAAGCGGAGCACCCCGTCGGGTCCGGGCCCCGCGTTGGCAACCAGGAGTTCGCCGTCGCGGGTGAACTCCAGTCCACGGGGGACGCGGAGGCCGGGGTGGGTCAATGTCCCGTTGGCAATCAGCGCGCCGTCCTGGATTCGGAGCCGGTGAATCGTGGGTTGGGACTCGTCGGAGACGAAGACCTCTCCCCAGGGGCTCACTGCGGCCGCCGTCAGCCGGCTGCCCGGCATGGCCAATGCTTCTTTCGCCTCCAGGGTGCCCGCGTTGTCGCCGGAAAGCAGTTCGATCCGGTCCGCAGCCACTCCGAAAGCGGCGTCGTCCAGAACGAAGACGTCCCGATAGCGGTTCCCGGTGGCCCCTTGCAGCCGGGCGAGACGTTCACGGTCGCGGTAGTGGCCGCCGCCGCTCTCGGAGTAGAGCCGGCTGCCGCTGCGGAAATTCTGCGCCGTATCGGTCTTCTCCAGCCGCCGGCCGGATGGATCGGAGGCCTGTCCCGGGTTGCCGTCGTATTTCGTCAGACCCTGTGAGCGGCGATACAGCAACCGGGCCGTCGGGCGCTTCTGCCCGTCGTAGGTGATCAGGATGTTGCCGTCGCGCATTTCCAGCGACTGCGCCGGAAAGACGCCGGGCAGGTCCCGTTCACGATACGTCCGGACGCGCCGGGCGTGTCCTTCGTCGTCGATGTCGACCTCCAGAATGGCTTCTTCACCTTGAAGCACGAAAAGGCGGTTCTCGGCCCGGCCGGTCAGGGGAAAGAGCAGCAATAGGCAGGCGTAGACACTTCGCATGAGTTCCTCCTGATTTTGGGGGCCGCAGGGCGGCTAACCCAGAACCTCGCCCACGGACTCGGTCATGATCTCGACGACACGGTCGATTTGCGGCCGGCTGATGATGACGGGCGGAGCCAGGCAGAAGACGTCCTGCCGCAGGCGGCTGAAGAGCCCCCGTTCCTGGGCCGCCTGGTGGACCCGGATTCCCACCTTCTCTGCGGCGGGAAACTCGGCCTTGGTCGCCTTGTCCTGGACCAGTTCGATTCCGGCCATGAGGCCCAGACCGCGGACCTCGCCCACGTGGGGATGGCCTCCCAGCGCCGACTGCAGGCCGTCCAGCAGATAGCGTCCCTTCTCGGCGGCCTGGGACGGGAAGTCCTCTCCCTCGATGATGTCCAGGTTGGCCAGGGCGACGGCGCAGCCGACGGGGTGGGCGCTGTAGGTGTAAGCGTGCATCCAGGTCGACTTTCCTTCGTCCATGACCTCGGCGATCCGCTCGCTCACACCGATTCCGCCCAGAGGAAAGTACCCGGAGGTCAACGCCTTGGCGTACTGGATCATGTCCGGCTCGATGTCCCAGTGCTCCAGGCCGAACATGCGCCCGGTCCGCCCGAAACCGGTGATGACCTCGTCGGAGACCAGGAGCACGTCGTACCGGTCGCAGATTTCCCGGATGCGCTGAAAATAGCCTTCGGGCGGCACGATGACGCCGCCGGCGCCCTGGACCGGTTCGGCCAGGAACATGGCCACCGTGTCGGGACCCTCCCGCAGGATGGCCTTCTCCAGCTCGTCGGCCGCGGCCACGGCGGGGTCGGCCCCGGCCGGGGCTTCGTAGCGGTAGGGGTAGGGGGACGGAACGTGAATGAAGCCGGGAACCCGGGGCTCGAACATGGGCCAGTAGGCGGTGATCCCGGTGGCGCTCATGGCGGCCAGCGTGACCCCATGGTAACCCCACTGCCTGGAGATCACCTTGGTCTTGTGCGGATAACCCAGGAGCTTCCAGTAGTAACGGGCCGTCTTGACGCAGCTTTCGGTGGACTCGCCGCCGCCTGAGGTGAAGAAGAACCTGGAGATGCTCGGGTAGGTGATGTCGGAAATCCGCTGGGCCAGCCGGATGGCGGGCGGGTTGGAGCTTCCGGCGTAACCGGAACAGTATCCCAGTTGCTCCATCTGTCCGGAGGCGGCCCGGGCCAGCTCCTGCCGCCCGTGGCCGGCCACCACGTTCCAGAGGCCTGCCAGGCCGTCGATGTATTCTCGTCCGTCGGCGTCCGTCAGGACCGCGCCTTCCCCCTTGACCCAGACGTGCCCCCGTTCCTGGAGGTTGCGGTCGTGCAGGGGATGGATCAGATGGGCCCGGTCCTGGGTCAGCAGTTCGGTCTTGGTGCTGGGCATGGTTTTGGTGCTCGTCATGAAAGGTCCTCCAGAGTCGGTTCGCCTCAACCGGCGGCTCCGCACCATTGGCGGATCGTCTGTGTGAAGAGTTGGGTGCCCTTCTCGATCTGGTCCAAAAGGATCCACTCGTCGTGGGTATGGGCTTGGGCGATGTCCCCGGGTCCCAGCACCACCAACCGTTCCAACTCCGTCAGCATGGCGCCGTCGGTGCCGAAGGCGACGGTCCGGGGGACCCGCCGTCCCGTCAGGTCCAGCGCTTCCTGGACGAAGTCCGAGTCGGGATCCATGTAGATGGGCTTGCCCGTCCAGAGCGGGTTGAACTCGATTCCGCACTCCTCGGCCTTCTCCTGCGCCCGTTGCATCAGGCCGTCGGCGTCCATGCCGGCCATGGGACGGAAGTAGACGGTGCAGATGCTCTGGGCCGCCTTCATGTTCACCACCCGGGTGTGGTCGTTGATCCCGATGTTCCAGCTGATTCCCGGCGGATCGAATTCATCGTTCTGCCACTCGGGATCCGCCTCCGTCTCGTCGTGAATGCGCTTCATCTCCGAGAGGAAGGGAATCATGGCCAAGTTGGCGTTGAGGCCCTCGCGGCTGCTGGAGTGGGCCGCCTTTCCGTGGGAGGTGGCGATGAACCCGTAGGTGCCCTTGTGGGCATAGACCACTTCCAGCATGGTGGGCTCGCCGATGATTCCCCGGGTTCCCCCCTCGACCATCTCGCGGAAGAAGCGGGATTCTCGGGCCACGGCGGCCGCGCCTCCGTAGCCGATCTCTTCGTCCGAAGTCAGGGTGATGTACAGGGGCTCCCGGAAGCGGGCGTCCGAGAACCGGCCCGCGGCCGCAAGCATGCAGGAGATGGACCCCTTCATGTCGCAGGAGCCGCGCCCGAAGAGGCGGTCCCCCTTGACGGTGGGCTCGAAGGGTCCGTGTTCGTCGGTGAACCAGGTGTCGGCCGGGACCGTGTCGGTGTGGCCGAAGTAGGCCATGCCGCCCTGGCCTTCTCCCCGCTTACCCACGATGCTGGCTTTGCGGACTCCGTTGGCGTCGTCGTACTCGATCCGCTCAGTCTCGAAACCCAGGCGTTTCAACGCCTCTTCCACGTAGTCGGCCGCCGGCAGGTTGGAACGGCTGCTGGTGGTGTTCATGGGAACCAGGTCATGCAGATAGTCGAGGGCTTCCATGGGCTCGCTTCTCCTTATTGTTTTGACCCGTTTATATCACCCGCGCCGGAACCGGGGGAATTGGTCCGCGTGTGTTATTTTCCCCCGTCCGGTGATTTAATCGGCGCAACCCGAAAGAGGAGGGATCGTGAAGAAGCTGATTTTGTACACACTGGGGATGATCTGGCTGGCGGGACCGCTCGCGGTTTCCCTGTCGGCCGGATCCCACGACGTTGTCCGGGAGGTCGGGTCGCGTCTGGAACTCTTCGTCGACGACTGGCTGATCGCGCGCATGGACAACTTGCGGTTAGCAATGCACCGCCCGCAACCGGCCGAGGTGGCCATCGATTTCGACCGGCCCTGGGAAGGAGAGTACTCGGCCTACGTGACCGTGTTCCAGGACAGCGACATCTATCGCATGTACTACCGTGGGGTGGGGACGGCCGAAGATGCCAAGCAATTCTACTGCTATGCCGAGAGCCGGGACGGCGTCCATTGGACGCGGCCCTCACTCGGTCTGCATTCCCACAACAGCTCCAAGGACAACAACATCATCTTGACGGGCAAGGGGTCGCACAACTTCGCCCCCTTCAAGGATTCGAACCCCGACGCGCCGGCCGACCAGCGATACAAGGCGCTGGGAGGAGGTCCGCTCCTGGTCTTCGCCTCGGCCGACGGATTGAACTGGAGACAGGTCCAAGAGGAACCGGTCATCAGCGACGGCGCCTTCGACTCCCAAAACCTGGCGTTCTGGGATCCGGGACGAAGGAAATACGTGGCCTTCTACCGGGATTTCATCCGTCCCGTTGGCTCCTCGTGGAAGTATTCGGGCGTTCGCGCCATCAAGACGGCCACCTCCACCGATTTCTTCAACTGGACCGAAGGCCGGTACCTGGACTATGAGGACGCGCCCCTGGAGCATTTCTACACCAACGCCATCACGCCCTATCCCCGGGCGCCGCACATCTATCTGGGGTTTCCCAAGCGCTTCGTGCCCACTCGAATCGTCCGGGAATCGGACGAAGCCCTGTTTCAGGCTTATTGGAAGGAACTGCACGAGCCCGGAAGAAAGGAACGGCTCGTACGGAACCGCAAGCGAGCCGCGGCGGCGGGTCAATCTCTGGAGGAGTGGTACCGGATCGCCCTCTTCGGCGGGGTCTCGGACGCGGTCCTCATCAGCAGCCGTGACGGATATCGTTTCCAGCGGACGTTTCGTGAGGGTTTCGTCCGTGCCGGCCTGGACCAGGGAAACTGGGGGCACCGGAACAACATGACGGCCTGGGGAATTCTCCAGACCGGCCCCGAAGAGATCTCTCTTTATCTCGGGGAACATTATGAGCTGCCCACCTGCCGGCTGCGCCGCCACACTCTGAGAGTCGACGGCTTCGCATCCGCCCACGCCGATTTCGGGGGCGGCAGCCTCCTGACTCACCCTCTCACCTTCGACGGCAAGGAACTGGTCATCAACTACTCCACGTCCGCCGTCGGCTACGTGAAGGTCGGCCTGCAGGATGAGTTGGGCCGACCCGTCCCGGGCCTGAGCCTGAACGAATGTCCCGAAATCTACGGGGACGAAATCGAGCGCGTGGTCCGTTGGAACGGCGACGGCGACCTGGGCGACTGGTCCGGCCAGAAGATCCGCCTGGAATTCGAGATGAAGGACGCCGACCTCTATTCGATTCGCTTCCGTTAACCAGACGGGCGGGAGGATTTCATCCGGGATGAGATTTCGTGGAGCAACCTGGGGTCTTGCGGGCGTGGCGTTTGTCCTGCTGCGCACCCTCGCGGCGCCGGCCTCGGACGAGCCGGTCGTGGTGGGCGGCGAGAAGCAGCTTTTCGTCGGACCCTGGACCGAAGACGGCCGGGACGAGCATCTCGTCGCGTCCATGCGCAACGTCACCATGCGGACCGGCGAGGCTATCGCCACCGGTAACAGGGTGCCGCTTCCGGCGCCCGGATTCGTGGTTCGCGACGGGTCCCTATACCGTCTCTATTACGGCGCGCCGGGCGTCGAATGCGCCTATTGGAACCAGAAACTCCACTGCAAACA
>JAPOYZ010000163.1 GCA_026706325.1 Candidatus Aminicenantota bacterium | reverse complement strand
GAGGGCACCCCCCGGATTTCTTGACATGCGTCGGACGATCATGTTAGAAGATGCCCCGTCTAAAGACGGGAGTGGGAGAACCTTGCTGACACCAGATTGGACGCTGCCGGTTGCGGCGGCCATATTTTTGACCACTCTCTTCATTCTCAACCGGGTACTCTTTCGTCCCCTTTTCGAGGTCCTGGCCGAACGGCAGGCCCGGACCACCCAGGTGAGCGGTCGAGTCCAGGAGATTCTGGATGAACATCAGATTCTCCACGAAGAATACCAACAGAAGCTGGCAGAGGAGAGGCAGGCGGGATACAAGCTGGCGGAATCGGTTCGAGCCGAGGCGCTGAAAGAGGGAAACAACCGAGTTGCGCAAGCGCGCCAACAGGCCGAGACCATGCTGGCGAACGCGAGGAGTGAGATCGAAGCGGATCTGGACTCGGCCAAGCGGCACCTGAGTCGCGAAGCCGGGGAGACCGCGCGAATCCTGGCCGACAGGATTCTGGACCGGGCCTGAGGGCTACCGGCCCTCCCCGGTTTTCTTTTCCCGAAATTTCCGGAGGGTGAGCAGCAACCCGAGTACAAGCTCGGGTCCGAAGTTCAGGCTTGACGACACAGCCGGATGCTGTCGGTTGCCGCCTGAACGCCGTTGGATCAGCCTTTACCGGCCGATGAGAACCGAACGAACGTGAACGATCAGGCGGAAGCCTCCATGGGAACACGGAAAAAGGGTTCGCGCCGGCGATACGGGCGACTCTGGTTGGTGCTGCTGGTGGCGGCGCCCCTCATGATCGCTGCCTCGGGAGGGAGCGGCTGGGGCTGGATCGAGACCGCCGGCCGGTGGTTCAATCTCGCCGTCCTGGTGGGCATCATCGTCTACTTTCTGCGAGCTCCGCTGCGGCAGTTTCTGGCCGACCGCAAGCGTGGCATTCAGGAAAATATCAGCTCGGCGGGACAGGCCTTGCAGGAGGCCGAAGAGCGGTTGTCGACGGTCAAGGGGCAGATCGAGGGGCTGGACGATGAACTGGCCGGCATGAGGCAGACCACTATCGAAGAATCGGAGTTGGAGCGGCAGCGCCTGTTGGAACGGAGTCAACGGGACGTGGACCGCCTGACCCGGCGAGCGGAAACGGAGATCCAGTTGCTGACTCGCGTGGCCCGGAACGAAATCCGGTCCCACGCCGCCGATCTGGCGGTGGGCCTGGCCCGGCAGAGGTTGAGTCAGGAGCTGACGGCTGAAGAAGACGCCCGGGTCGTGGGCCGGGCCGTCGAGCACCTCGACAGCCGACACTGAGCAAGTTGGAAGGAACCGACTATGGCTTCGTCGCGGGCACGCAGGTACGCTCGGGTCTTGGCCGAAGTGGCCCTGCAGGAGGGCCGGGAGACGCGGGTCCAGGAAGACCTGGGCTCGTTCGGTGCGGCTCTGCAGGCTTCACCCGAGCTGGTGGAGACGTTGATGAACCCGGCCATTCCTTTCGCTCCCAAGCGCAGGATCACAGAGGAGTTGGCGGGCCGGCTCTCCCTGGTCGAGATCACCGTCAACTTCATTCTGGTGCTGCTTGAGAACGGTCGAATCGGGGAGTACGGCGAGTACGTCGAGGCTTTCACGGAAGCGATGGACCAGCGGGCCGGTGTCGTCCGGGGTGTCGTGACCTCGGCGAGGGGTCTGGACTCGGAGGTTCGGAGTCGCCTCACGGAAGTTCTTTCGGAAATTTCACGGGCCCGGGTTCGCCTTTCCTATGAGCAGGACGAGTCCCTCATCGGCGGGCTCAGGATCCAGATCGGATCGGTTATCTACGATGGCTCCATCCGGACGCAGTTGGAGGAGGTCCGGCGGCGGATCGGCCGGGAATAACCGGCTGGAGTAAACGGCGCCGCGGCGCCGGACTGCCGTTCCCGGATCGGGATTCGACGGAGTTGACAGGTCAAGAGGAAGAGACAAATGGCGATCAAGGCGGACGAGATCAGTCAGATCATTAGAAGTCAGATCCAGGACTACCGCACGGGACTGGTGGTCAGCGAGGTGGGAACCGTCATCTCGGCAGGTGACGGAATTGCCCGGGTTCACGGCTTGGACAAGGTCATGGCCCTGGAACTGGTGGAGTTTCCCAACGATGTCTACGGCTTGGCCTTCAATCTGGAGGAGGACAACGTGGGCGCCGTGCTGTTCGGTGAATTTCATCAGGTGAAGGAAGGAGACCTGGTGAAGCGGACCGGCCGCATCATGCAGGTTCCTGCCGGAGAAGCCATGTTGGGGCGGGTCGTGGATGCCCTGGGCCGGCCCGAGGACGGCAAGGGACCCATCCCCACCGACGCCAACATGCCCGTCGAGCGGCTGGCGCCCGGCGTAGTTGACCGGCAACCGGTGGCCGAGCCGCTGCAGACCGGGCTGAAGGCCATCGACTCCATGATCCCCATCGGGCGCGGGCAGCGGGAGCTGATCATCGGCGACCGTCAGACGGGAAAGACCGCCGTCGCCATCGACTCCATCATCAACCAGCGGGACTCGGGCGTGATCTCCATCTACGTGGCCATCGGCCAGAAGCGTTCCACCGTCGCCCAGGTGGTCAAGACACTGGAGGATGCGGGGGTCATGGACCGTTGCGTCGTGATTTCAGCCTCTTCGTCGGATCCGGCCACGATGCAGTATCTGTCGCCCTATTCCGGTTGCGCCATCGGCGAATACTTTCGGGACCGGGGCCAGCATGCGCTCATCATCTACGACGACCTGTCCAAGCACGCGGCCTCGTACCGGGAGATTTCCCTGCTCATGAGGCGGCCCCCGGGGCGCGAAGCGTTTCCGGGAGACGTCTTCTACCTCCACAGCCGACTGTTGGAGCGAGCCGCCAAGCTGAGCGACGAACGGGGCGGCGGCAGCCTGACGGCGTTGCCCGTGATCGAAACCCAGGCGGGAGACATCTCCGCTTACATTCCGACCAACGTCATTTCCATCACCGATGGCCAAATCTACCTGGAGACGGACCTCTTCTATTCGGGGGTCCGTCCCGCCATCAGCGTGGGGGTCTCGGTGAGCCGGGTGGGAGGATCGGCCCAGATGAAGGCCATGAAGCAGATCGCCGGCACCCTTCGCCTCGATTTGGCGCAGTACCGGGAGCTGGCGGCGTTTGCCCAGTTCGGATCGGACCTGGATCCGACTTCACAGCGGCAATTGGCCCGGGGCGTGCGCCTGACCGAGCTTCTGAAGCAACCTCAGTACGCGCCGCTGGCGGTGGAAAAACAGATCCTCATCATATTTGCGGGCACGCAAGGGCATTTGGACGATTTGGAAGTGACGGATCTCGGCGACTTCGAAGCCGGTCTCTACCGCTTCATGGATACGAACAAGGCCAGCGTCTTGCAGGAGATCCTGGACAAGGGGTCCCTGGACGACGAGTTGTCCCAGAAGATGAACGCAGCCATTTCCGAGTTCAAGGAGCGTTTTCTGGCCGAGAAAGCGGCCTGACCTCCGGATCTGATCCGGACTCGAGTCCAATGCCTCGGGTGGACGCCTGAAACAATATGCCCGGCAACCTGATTCACTTCCGGCGCCGAGTTCGCTCGGTCAAGAACATCCAGCAGATCACCAGAGCCATGAAGCTGGTGGCCGCTTCCAAGCTGAAGCGGGCCCAGGACCGGATCGTGGCGGCCAGGCCTTACGCCAACCGGATGCTCTCGGTGCTCAATTCCATGGCCCGGCGGATCGATCCCGGCCAGCACCCGCTTCTGGCCCAGCGGGACCGCGAAAGAGTGATGCTGGTAGTGGTCACGGGTGACCGCGGGCTCTGCGGATCCTTCAATTCCAACATCATCCGATCTGCCATGGGCTTCATCGAGGACGAGGCGGCCAACCGGACGCTGAGCCTGACGCTGGTCGGGCGGCGGGGTGTGGATTGGTTCAAGACCCGGCCCTGGCCCGTGCGTCACGAATTCGTGAACATCATGACCCGGGTGGATCACCGTTACGCCCGGGAGATCGGCAAGGGGATCATCGACTATTTCTCGGCCAGCGAACTGGATGCCGTCTACCTGGTTTACAACGAGTTCAAATCCGTGGTGCGCCAGGACGTGGTCCTGGAGCCTTTGCTGCCGATCCGTCGCCTTGAGATTGAGGAGGCCGAGCCGGAAACAGACCTGGAAGTCGACTACATCTATGAGCAGCCGCCCCGTGAGATGCTGGACTTTCTGCTTCCGCGGCACGTGGAGACTCAGATCTTCCGGGCCATGCTGGAGTCGGAGGCGGCCGAACACGGAGCTCGAATGACGGCCATGGACGCCGCCACCAGGAACGCCAAGGAGATGATCGACAAGTTGACCCTGACCATGAACCGTATCCGGCAGGCTTCCATCACGACGGAGATCATCGAGATCGTCAGCGGAGCGGACGCCCTGGAAGGGTGAGTCCGGGAAAGGAATAGACCAGTCATGTCTGAGAACGTCGGGAAAGTCCTGCAGATCATCGGTCCGGTTCTGGACGTCGAGTTCGATTCGGAACATGTCCCCCACATCTACAACGCCGTCCACGTCACCTCGGAGGGTTTCGAAAGCGACGTGGAGATCGACCTCACCGCCGAAGTGGCGCAGCATCTGGGCGAGGGTGTCGTCAGGTGCATCTCCATGCAGCCGACCGACGGCGTAGTGCGGGGCATGAGGGCCGTGGACCAGGGTGAGCCGATCACGGTCCCGGTTGGCCGGGAAACGCTGGGCCGGGTACTCGGCGTTCTGGGCGAGCCGGTCGACCAGATGGGAGAAGTGGGAGCCAAGGTGCGATTTCCCATCCATCGTCCCGCGCCCAGCCTCGAGTCCCAGAGCACCGAGACCGAGATGTTCGAGACCGGAATCAAGGTGATCGACCTGATCGAGCCTTTCTCCAAGGGTGGCAAGATCGGCCTCTTCGGCGGCGCCGGCGTGGGAAAGACTGTCATCATCATGGAACTGATCAACCGGATCGCCACCCACCACGGCGGGTTCTCCGTATTCGCCGGGGTGGGGGAGCGGACCCGGGAGGGGAACGACCTCTGGCTGGAGATGAAGGAATCGGGGGTCATCGACAAGGCCGCCCTGATCTACGGTCAGATGACCGAACCTCCGGGAGCCCGGCTGCGGGTCGGCCTGACCGGACTGACGGTGGCCGAGTACTTCCGGGACGAGGAAGGCCAGGACGTGCTCCTGTTCATCGACAACATCTTCCGCTTCACCCAGGCGGGTTCCGAGGTCTCGGCCCTGTTGGGACGGATGCCCTCCGCGGTGGGCTACCAGCCCAATCTGGCCACCGAGATGGGAGAGCTCCAGGAACGGATCACCAGCACCAAGAAAGGGTCCATCACGTCGATCCAGGCCATCTACGTGCCGGCGGACGACTACACCGATCCGGCGCCGGCCACGGCCTTCGCCCACCTGGACGCCACCACCGCCCTGGACCGCGCCATCTTCGAGCAGGGCCTCTACCCGGCGGTGGATCCTCTGGCTTCCACCAGCCGCATCCTGGATCCCAGGATCATCGGCGAGGAGCACTACACCGTGGCCCGGACCGTCCAGGGGATTCTCCAACGATACAAGGATCTCCAGGACATCATCGCCATCCTGGGCATCGACGAGCTCTCGGAGGAGGACAAGCTCACGGTGAGCCGGGCCCGGAAGGTCCAGAGGTTCCTCTCCCAGCCCTTCTATGTTGCCGAGCAATTCACTGGAATTCCCGGCGTCTACGTCAGCGTCGAGGACGCCATCGCCGGCTTCAAGGAGATCTGCGAGGGCAAGTACGACGACCTTCCGGAGCAGGCCTTCTACATGGTGGGCGGCATCGACGAGGTCCTGGAGAAGGCCAAGGCGCTGGAGCAGGAGGTCGCCTGATCATGGCGCTGCCCGAGGCCATTCAGTTGGAGATCGTGGCGCCGGACCGGCTCGTCTTCAGCGGCGAGGTGGGAGAGGTGACCATACCGGGGGCGGAAGGGTATCTGGGCATCCTGCCCGGCCACGCGCCGCTCCTTTCCGAGTTGAAGACGGGCGTCATCTCCTACCCCGAGGGTGAAGACCGCGTCCAACTATTCTGCAGCTCCGGCTTTGCCGAAGTCCTTCCCGACCGCGTGATCGTCCTGGCCGAGGAGGTGGAGTCTCCCGAACAGATCGACGGCTCCCGGGCCCGGGCCGACAAGGAGAAGGCGGAGCAGTTGCTCCGGTCCCGGGATCCCGGGACCGACTACCAGACCGCCCTCATCCTTTTGGATCAGGCTTCCACGCGGCTGCAACTGGTGGAATAACTCCGATTCCGAACCCCTCGACCGGTCCGCCGGGGACCGACAGAGCGGAGCCGTTTTGCTATAATGCGCTCCGTTCGGCCCACCGGTTGGGGGATGGTGTAACGGCAACACGCGTGGCTCTGGACCACGTTATCGGGGTTCGAATCCCTGTCCCCCAGCCAGACCTTCTTGGGACATGTTCCCAATTCCAGACTGAGGAACTCGTGAGGGAGCAACCGGGAACCGAAAAATGTCCCGCACTCGTGGTCTGTTGGGTTTGGGCAGAATTTTTCTATCAATAGCGATTCTTATTGAAACTTTACTATTGATAGTAAAAATCGGGGATCAGGTAGTTGACTTGACCCCCAGTTTTAGGCTGCAGTAACATGAACAGCCGTCAGAATTCGCCACTGGTAGGATGTAACCGGTCCTATCCATTTACTGGGAGGGACGCCATGAAGAAAGACCGGACTAAGGAAGAACGACCCTCACGAAAGGTATCCGTCCGCGTCAATCTGCCCCGCTACCCACATACCGATTCTGACAAGAGTCCCAGCATGCGACCCGATGGAGTCAACTATGGACTGGCGGGCCGGAACACCACTGACCCTTAGTTTGGACCGGAACGCTTCGGCTACATAATTCATCGGGAGCTTGTCAGGCGTCACAATGTCCTGAATTACTCCCTT
>JAPOYZ010000174.1:6447-6927 GCA_026706325.1 Candidatus Aminicenantota bacterium | reverse complement strand
CTTCCAGGAATCGCCCAGAGTCTGGAACAGGCCGTACTGTTCCAGACTCTGGGCGATTCCTGGAAGGAGAGCTGGGACAACTCGCGGCGGCGAACGCTGGCCGCCTGGTCCGACTGGGTCGCAGGAGTCACCTGGCAACGGGCGGGGCTCGTGGCGGCGGCCGTTCTGGTTTCGGCACTGCTCCTGGTTCGGACCGGTCCGCGGCTCTGGAGGAGGGTACGGACCAGATGGGCCGGAAGGAGATGGGCCCGAGGTTCCACCGCGTCGATACCCGATTACTATCTGGAGCTGACCCGGATTCTGCAAGCGCGGGGACTCGTCCGGATGAGGTCCGAAACGCCGGGAGAATTCGCCGGGAGAATCGGTGGTGCACTGAAGAGCACCGCGCCCCGGAGACAGACGGAAATCTACTATAGTAACCGCTTCGGCGGGCTGGAACCCAGACCTTCCGAACTGGCGGAGATACGGGGATCCCTCGAT
>JAPOYZ010000174.1:0-6437 GCA_026706325.1 Candidatus Aminicenantota bacterium | reverse complement strand
CGCTGCGGCGGCAAGGCGGAATCTGAGATTTTGTGCTCGCGTCAGAGGCCGGAATCGAATAGAAGGTCCGGGACATGAGTCGAAAAACCTCCAAGTGCCCCGTCTGCAGACGAAGGGTGAAGGGGCATGACCCCCAATTTCCCTTCTGCAGCGAGCGCTGCAGGTTTGTGGACCTGGGCCGTTGGTTCGGCGAGGAATATCGAATCCGCCGACAGACCGGGAAGGACACGGAAGAAAAGAATGCGTGAGAACGAACGGCTTGCCCACACCCTGGCCACCGCGTTCGGCCTCGGGTACGTCCCGTACATTCCGGGAACGTTCGCCTCGCTGGTCACAGCCCTGACCGTCGCCCTGCTGCACCGGGCTTCCGACTCGGCCACGCTGCAACTCGGCGCGGCGCTGCTGCTCCTTCTACCGGTCAGCATCTGGGCCTCGGCGCGGGTCGCCCGCCGGGAGGCCAGGTCCGACCCTTCGTACGTCGTCATCGACGAGGTGGTGGGACAGGTTTTCTGCCTTCTCTGGGTTCCGTTTTCCTGGACGTTCCTGGCCTTGGGATTCGTGGCGTTTCGAGCCTTCGACATTCTGAAACCCTATCCCATCAAGAAAGTGGAGCGACTCCGGGGAGGCATGGGAATCGTCGGGGACGACCTGATCGCCGGGCTCTACGCGGGTCTCCTGCTGAGGATCGTCTACGCCTTCACCTCTCAGGCGTGAGCCGGCGAACGGAGACGGCATGAGACCGGCGGCAGATGCATTGAATCGCATTCAGGAGGAGCCCCTCGAGTCGGTGGTGGGACGCTTGCTGAGACGGCGGGGGAAGACCCTGGCCACCGCCGAGTCGTGTACGGGCGGCTATCTGGGCAAGCTCTTGACGGACGTTCCGGGGAGCTCCGATTTCTACCGGGGCGGAATCATCAGCTACAGCAACGCTCTCAAGATGCGGCATCTCAAGGTGAGTCCGGAGGTCCTGGATCGATGGGGCGCGGTCAGCGAGCCGGTCGCCTGTCAGATGGCCCGGGAGGTCCGGAACTGGAGCGGCGCCGATCTGGGCGTCTCGGTCACCGGGATCGCAGGCCCCTCCGGGGGGAGTCCCGAAAAGCCGGTGGGCCTGGTCTACCTGGGTCTTTCCGACTCTGTCGAGACCCGGGCCCGGAAACTCTTGCTGGAGGGAGACCGTGAGGGGATCCGGACGAATGCATGCCGGATCGCCCTGGACTGGATCCGAAGGCACCTGACGTGATCCGCGCCTTCATCGCCATCGACGTTCCGCCGGAAGTCAAGAACCACTTGGGGTCCGTCTCGGCCGCGCTCGGCGCCTTGGATCTGGATGCCCGGCCGTCCCCGGTTTCGTCCATCCACCTGACCCTCCGTTTCCTGGGAAACGTCGAGGAGAGCCGCGTCCCCGGAATTGGAGACGCGATTCGCCGTTGCGCGCAGCGGGTGCCGCCCTTCCCTCTTGAGGTCCGGAACCTGGGCGCTTTCCCCAGCCGAAAACGGCCTCGCATCGTCTGGGCCGGCGTCGCCGGAGACGGAGGCCTGGAACGTCTGCACCGGTTCCTGGAACTCGAGTTGCAAGAGCTGGGATTCGACCGCGAGAGAAAAAAGTTCAGGCCCCACCTGACTCTGCTCCGCCTGAAGTCCTCCCGCAATCTGAAGCGATTATCGAATTATCTCGAGACGGAAGCCCGGGGGACGGGACCGGTCTCGTTTCTTGTCCGCAGGATCCATCTTTACGAGAGCCGGCTGTCCAGCCGGGGAGCGCGGCACGAGAAGCTGGTGACCGCGGAACTGGCCGGCTAGCAGCCCGAAGATCCCGACATTCTCAATGGGGCCCCCACGGTGATCATGGCCCTCGCCGGCCCATATCGTGGTGATTCCGTCAGCCGGATCGCTCGTACACCAGGTGGCGCACTCCCCATTCGATCCTGTCCCTGGAGGCCGAACGCCGGAGTTGTTCGAGTCGAGTGGCGAGGCGATCCAGAAAACTCTCATCGTAATTGGCAACAACGAATCGGTCGGTCCTCCAGACGGCCAGGTTCATCGAGAACATGCTCGCGGCTGCTCCCGTGGATACCGACAGCCGGCAGACCTCGCTCGACAACCGCCGCAATTCCGTGGGATCGGCAGCGCCGTGCAGACGCGGTCCCAGATAGAGTTCCCCACCACCGTCCGCGATCAACCGCTCCACCACGGACAGATAGGTCGAAAATACGGGCTGTACGGTCTCGATGGTCTCCACTTCAGCGACGGCAACCAGACCCCGGAGAGTCAACTCCCCCGCCCACTTTGCCAGAATGCTCTCGGGATCCGGGAGATGGGCCAAGACCAGCCGGGCCATGATGAAATCCGGTCTCCTGACGGGGAACGGAGTCTGGGTCACGTTGTGCTCCACGAACTCCAGATCCGGAAATCTGGTCCGGGCCGATCGCACATAGTTCCGGGAAATATCCACTCCCACAGCCCTCCGCGGTTGGACCACATCCATGAGCAACCGGGTCGTGAATCCGGGTCCACATCCGAGATCGAGGGCAAGCCGAACCGGTCTCTTCGGGAGCGTCGCCAGAAGTACTCGCATCTCCGGCTCGAAGGTCTCCGCGAGAAGCGCAAGCCTCCCCTCTGCCAAACCCGTATCACGGAAGGAATAACGACTCATCCGCCGAGTCTCCGGAAGGGCGCCGCCGGATTGACCCCGGCGAGTTGCAGCCGGTAATCTTAATCGATGGCAATCAACCCGGAGCTGCTGGAGATTCTGGCCTGCCCGGTCTGCAAGACCGAGGTGCTCCTGACTGCAGACGGCAACGGATTGAAGTGCGGCGCCTGTTTCCGAGTCTATCCCATCCGCGACGATATCCCGGTGATGCTCATCGACGAGGCCGCCATCGAGCCGCCGGAAGGTCCGTCCGCGACCGATCAAACCGGGGGATGACCCGCCGTTCCCGCGTCCTTCTGGTGCGCCTGCGCTCTCTGGGGGATGCGGTCCTGATGACCCCGGCTCTCAGAGTCCTCAAACGAAATCCGGGCACGCGGGTGGCCGTGCTACTGGAGGCGCCGTTCCACGAAGTTCTGGCCAACAACACGGACGTGGACCGGATCATTGCCGTCCCCCGCGGCCGATCCAAGCTCCTGACCCGGAGCCTGGCCATTCGGGCGGCCCGCAGCTTCTCGCCGGACCTGACCGTCGACCTCCACGGCGGGACCACCAGCGCTCTCATCACCGCTCTTTCGGGGGCGTCCGTGCGCCTCGGCTACGCCGGCAGCCGCAGCAAACGCTTTTACAACCGAACCGTGCCCGATTCGCGGCAGATCTGGGGCAAGGATTCGATCCACACCGTCGAGCACCAGCTCTCGCCCTTCAAACATCTCGGATTCCAGGTCGATCCCATGCCGCCGCTCCAGGTTCCGGTCGGAGCCGCGGCCCTGAAGCAGGTTCGGACGCTCCTGTCCCGGCGCGCCATCGAGGAGGGGTTCCTCCTGGTTCACCCGGGCGCCGCCTTCGATACCAAGCAATGGGATCCGGCGAAGTTTGCGGAGATCGCGGCGCTACTGGAGCGTGAGGGACACCCCATCGTCTTCACGGCGGGCCCGGGGGAGGAGCCGCTCCTGGAGGATCTCAGGAAGACCGCTCCGCCCTCGGCTCATTTCGTGGGACCGTTTCCGCTGGACCAGTTCATCGCCCTGGCCTCCCTGTGCCGCCTCTATCTGGGGAACGACACCGGCACGACCCATATCGCCGCGGCCCTGGGCAAGCCCCTGGTGGTCATCTTCGGTTCTTCCGACTCTCCGGTCTGGTCTCCCTGGGGGACCCGCCACCGGTTGATTCGATCCGACCTCCCGTGCATCCCCTGCCCGGGCTACTACTGCCTTCACTACCAGGAGCCCATGTGCATCCGGTCGATCACCGTCCCCCGCGTGTTGGAGGCGGTGCGCTCGCTGCTTCGTGAATCCGGTTGACCGGAATTCCCCGATCTTGCCGCCTCGCCGAATCCGGTTCAGACAGCCTGGTTCAGAAACCGGATGATTTCCTGGGTAGAGGATCCCGGTTGAAAGATCTCGGCCACGCCCAGCTCCTTGAGGCCGGGGATGTCTTCGTCCGGGATGATGCCGCCTCCGAAGACCAGGATGTCCAAGGCATCCTGGTCGGCCAGAAGCTGCATGATCCGCTTGAAGAGGTGGTCGTGAGCACCCGAAAGGATGGAAAGTCCGATGGCGTCCACGTCTTCCTGGATGGCGGCCTGAACGATCTGCTCTGGAGTCTGGCGCAACCCGGTGTAGATGACCTCCATGCCGGAGTCGCGAAGCGCGCGGGCCACGATCTTGGCGCCCCGGTCGTGCCCGTCGAGACCCGGCTTGGCGATGAGAATCCTGAGTCTTCGGTTGCTCATTCGGTCTGAATCCTCAGAACAAGGGTTCCTGATAAACGCCGAAGATCTCCTTCAGGGAGGTGCAGATCTCCCCCACGGTGGCGTACTCCCGCACCGCATGGATCAGACGGGGCATCAGGTTCTCATCGGTCCGGGCCGCCTGGTTCAAGCCGCGGAGGGCCCGGCTGACGCTCTCCTGGTTCCGCTCCCGCCGCAGGACCCGGAGGCTCTCGATCTGAGCGTCCTCGACTTCCGGCCCGATACGGAGAATCTCCGGCCGCGAGGGCTCGTCGGTGGCGAAGCGGTTCACGCCCACCACCACCTGTTCCTCCTTCTCGATGGCGCGCTGCTCCCGGTAGGAGGCGTCCTGGATCTCGCGCTGCGGGTACCCCGCCTCGATGGCGTTGATCATGCCTCCCATCTCGTCGATCCGGTCCATGTACTCCACCGCCCGATCCTCGACCCGGCAGGTGAGGTTCTCCAGGTAATAGGACCCGCCCGCCGGGTCCACGCTCGCGGTGAGGCCCGACTCGTAGGCCAGGACCTGCTGAGTCCGAAGCGCGATCTTGGCCGTCTCCTCGGTGGGAAGCGCCCACGCCTCATCCAGGGCGTTGGTGTGAAGCGAATTGGTCCCTCCCAGAACCGCGGCGACCGCCTGCAGCGTGGTCCGGATGATGTTGTTGGCCGGTTGCTGCATGGTCAACGTGCAACCGGCGGTCTGAGTGTGGAACCGGCACATCCGGGACCGCTCGTTCAGAGCGCCGAAACGGTTCCTCATGGTCCGCGCCCGGAGGCTCTGGGCGGCCCGGAACTTGGCGATCTCCTCGAAGAAGTTGTTGTGGGAGTTGAAGAAGAAGGAGAGGCGGGGTGCGAAGTCATCCACCTCCATTCCGCGGCGAACGCACCAGTCCACGTATTCGATGCCGTCCCGCAACGTGAAGGCCAGTTCCTGGACCGCGGTGGAGCCGGCTTCGCGAATGTGGTACCCGCTGATGGAAATGCTGTTGTACCGGGGAAGCTGCTGCGAGCAGAATTGGATCGAGTCAACGACCAGGCGCATTGAGGGGGCGGGAGGATAGATCCACTCCTTCTGCGCGATGTACTCCTTCAAGATGTCGTTCTGGAGCGTGCCCCGGATTCGGCGGGCCGCGACGCCCTGCTTCTCCGCCGCCACCACGTACATGGCCAAGAGGACGGCCGCGGGTGCGTTGATGGTCATGGAGGTGCTCACCCGGGCCAGATCGATCCGGTCGAACAGGACCTCCATGTCCCGGAGAGAGTCGACGGCAACGCCGCACTTTCCGACTTCACCCGCCGAGAGGGGATCATCCGAATCCAGACCCATGAGGGTGGGCAGATCGAAAGCGACGGAGAGGCCGGTCTGTCCGTGCTCCAAGAGGAAACGATACCGGCGATTCGTTTCTTCGGCGCTACCATGGCCCGAGAATTGGCGCATGGTCCAGAGACGTCCCCGATACATGTTCGGGTAGATGCCCCGGGCGTAGGGGTACGATCCAGGCTCGCCTATGTCCCGGCGGTAATCCAACTGGGCCACGTCCGCCGCCCCGAAGGCGGGGGATTCGGTTCTGAATCGGCCCGGCTTCACGGAACATCCTCCCCCGCTGTCGCCAGAACCCCTCCTTGTACCTTGCGGGTCATTTCCATGAATTCCGATCTCCGGCGATTTGCGACGCCCCGTAACGTTACTCCTTTTCTGCAACGTTGAAAACGAGTCTCGGGCCGAAACACCGGGGGTCGCAATCTCGGCCTCGACGGGTTGTCCACGGATTTTGTGGAAAGGCCGGTGGAAAACGTTGTGAAGACACGATTCAAGCAGTTGTCAAATGGAGACTTTTTCCATTTTGCATCTTTTTTGTGCAGTCTCTCAAGGCCCGGCCTCCCCCGGAACGGTGCTCGCGAGACTTTCACCACGGACTATCAACAGCCCGTGGCAAAAGTCGTCACGGCATTCGACCGTCCCTGCATCCCGGCGGACGGCGTTGCGATTCGGGCACATACTGCCGGTATGCACCCGAATCGCGCCTTGTCCGGCGGGCGCAGGAACGGTCTCGGTGC
>JAPOYZ010000242.1 GCA_026706325.1 Candidatus Aminicenantota bacterium | reverse complement strand
TTCCCAACTCAGCACACTATAATGAAATTCGCCTTTTGCCATACGACAACAGCAGTTTCAAGGAGTGTCCATGAGTTACCAGGAATACAGGGCGGACTACAAGCGGGATGGCCATCTCGTCATCCGGCAGTTCTTGACAGAGGACGAGTTCCAGGAACTGTCCGACAACGTCGACCGCTACATTCGGGACATCGTGCCGGGATTGCCCCCCAGCAAGGCGTTTTATCAGGACCCCGAAAGCCCCGAGACCCTGAAACAGCTCCAGGACATGGAGGAAGACCCCTTTTTCCGGGCTTTCCTCGGTCATCCGAAGCTGGTCTCTCTCGCCGAGACGCTGGTGGGTGAGCCGGTGAAAGGAAATACGGAATGGTTCAATAAGCCACCCAACACCCAGCACCCAACGCCCCCTCACCAGGACAACTACTACTTCTGCCTGATTCCCTGCAACGTCGTGACCCTTTGGCTTCCGCTGCAGCCGGTGGACGAAGAAAACGGCTGCCTGCGGTACGTCACGGGCTCCCACCTGGAAGGCTACCGACCGCACAACCCGACGGAAGTCATCGGCTTCTCCCAGGGAATTACCGACTACGGGCCCCGGGACCGGCTCCGTGAACACCGGGTGGTGCTGCAACCCGGCGATCTGGCCGCCCACCACGGGATGATGATCCACAGCGCGGAACCCAACCGTTCCAATCACCGGCACCGTCCGGCGTTCGCAGTGGTCTACAAAGGGGTCAGTTGCCGCATGGACGAGGACGCGGCCCGCCGCTACCGCGAGAACCTTCGACGGCAGCATCAAGAGGCCGGAATGGCCTGAACCCGAATTTCTCACCAGGTCGCCGGGCTTCTGGCGGATGATTCTCGCAACTGTCCTGATCGGTTTCCTGCTTCCCCTGCCGCTGGCGGGCCAGTCCGATCCCCTTTCCATCGGCTCCGAGAAACAACTCTTCCTGGACCAGCGGCTCATCCAGTCCAGCCGGAACGTGGAACTGGCCTTGAACCTTCCCGAACAACCCCGGGAAAATCTCATCCTCAAAGATCGTCCCTGGGAACAGGGGCGGGCGGGCGGGTACGCCCATGTCCTTCGGGACGGCGAACTCTACCGCATGTACTACAACAGCTTCGACCGCTCCTACGGGATTCGGTACTTCTGTCTGGCCCTCTCTCATGACGGCGTTCACTGGACCAAGCCGAACCTGGGCCTGATCCCGTACGACGGAAATTTCGATACCAACATCATCGGTCTGGACGTCTTCGGCAGCCCCTTCATCGATCTTTTCGACACACTGGACCGGCGATACAAACTCTACACCCGTGTCGGCCGGGCCCGGGGGGAGCGCGATCACCTCATCAAAGGGGAGTCGACCGGTGGGGGTTCCTTCTCCTGGCCGCCGGCCCGGGACGCGGACCCGCAAATGTTGTATCTCCTGTATTCCGGGGACGGCGTCTACTGGCAGCGGGATCCGGAACCGGTGATGCCCTTTTATGTGGGCGCTCCGACCTCCGTCTTCTGGGATGAAACCCCTGGCCTCTGGGCAATCTATCCCAGGGCCTATCTCCCCCGCAGCCGGGTCCGGGTCTACAGCCGCACCACTGCCGGAAAGCATGAGCTGGGAGAAGCCTTCGATCTGGACCTCATGTCGGCGGCCCGCCGCCGGCTCCAGGAGCAGAGGGGATCCCGGATCACGGGTCTCCTGGACGAGCTTCCCGTAGTTCTCAAGCCGGATCGCCAAGACCCCGACGGAATGCAGGTCTACACTTTCTACGCCTACAACTACCCGGCTCAGGACGCGTACGTCGCGTTTCCCAGCATGTGGTATTCGCGGCGCCCCGACGACTTCGAAAGGGTGGATCCCGGGGCCAGCGATACACTGGAAATCCAATTCGCCTTCTCCCGGGATGGGATCCGATGGCAACGGCCCTTCCGTCAACCGCTGATCTCACTCGGCCCCCCGGGCTCGGCCTGGGAACATCAAATTTACGGGGCGGGGTTGGTCGAGAATGGGGACCAACTCTCTTTCTACTACAACGGTCTGCCCAGCCAGCACATGTCGGGGGACCTCTCCCTCGACTGGACCTGCGTGACCGCCCGGGCCATCTTCCGCCTCGACGGTTTCGTCTCGGCCGACGCGGCCTACGAGGGAGGAGAGCTTACGACGCCGCTCCTCACCTTCACCGGTTCCAGGCTCCAGTACAACGCCAAGACCGGCGGCGGCGGTTTCATCCGCACCGAGATCCTGGATCCCGCCGGCACTCCGATCCCCGGCTTCACCTTGGCCGAATCACACCGCGTCAACGGCAACAGCGTCCGTCACCTGGCCTCCTGGAACGGCTCCGCCGACGTTTCCTCCCTGGCCGGGCAGCCGGTGCGCCTGCGCCTGGTGATGAGGGACACGAAGCTCTTCGCCCTCCAGTTCGTCCGCTGATGGGGCGTCCGGCCGATTCCACCCGAATCAGGCTGGCGGGCTCAGGTAGGGAATGGTCTGCGGTCCCTGGGGCAGGACTCCGAGGCGGGCATCCGGGCCGGCTTCGTCCAGCAACTCCAGCACGGTGGTCTCAAGATCCCGAACCGGTTCCAGGTGGGCGCTTCGAATCTGGCGCGGGGTCAAACCGTCCGACTTCAGCAGGACGCGGGCCTTGAGCTGGATCTGGCTCTGGATCTGGACCTGCCACTGATCGTGCGTGGTGACGTTTTCACGGCGGATCGTGTCCAGGAAACTGGCGGGATCCGCGGTCGAGGCCAGAAGCCTGCGGTACTCGCCATGTTCCGGGATCCCGTCGGAGCACTCCGCGGCACAGACGATGGCGCCTCCGCGGCGGACGATGCGCGCCGCCGCCGACATCCCCTTCACCGACTGATAGAGGTTCAGATCCAGGGGATAACCGCTGTTGGTGGTGACGACCACGTCGAAGGGGCGGGCCACCGGCTGCATGGCCGTCTGCTTGGCGAAGCGGCATGCGGACCCGTGGGCCTGGAAGAGTTCTCCCGCGTGCACGCTGGTGATCTCATGGTCGCGATTCAAGGTGACATCCAGGCTGAAGTCCACGCGGGAGAGCGCGGCGACTTCTCGAATGGCGTCATGAATGGGATTGCCGCGGGTGATTCCCCAGGTGGCTCTCGGATGGGCGATCAGGGGGGCGCTGTGAAGCTCCATGATGGTGTCGAACCCGGCCAGGCCCGGAGCCACCAGCTTCGGTCCGCCGCTGAACCCGGCGAAGAAATGGGGCTCCACGAAGCCGGTGGTGATCCGCACGTCGGACTCGAGCCAGGTCGAGTTGAGCCAAACCGGAATCCCGGAGGGAAGGGCGCCCCGGTAGCTGAGCGTTTCGGGACGGAAGGACTGGTGATTGACCACGGGGTAGTTGCGGACCACTTCCGCTCCCAACATGCCCTCCAATTCCTCGACGGTGTTGGAACGGTGGGTGCCGGTGGCCACCAGGATGGTGACCCGGTCCCGGGGCACGTGCTCCAACTCGGCCAGCAGCACGGGAAGAACCCGGGAACTGGGCATGGGGCGCGTGATGTCGCAGACCGAAATGGCGACGGTCTGGCCGGATTGCGCCAACTCTCTCAAGGGGAGTGTGCCCATGGGACTTCGGAAGGCTTGCCGGAGCGCTTCCTCTTCGCACGGGACCCCGGGGAGATACGAGGGCTCCAGAACCGTCGTCCCCTCCGCGGGAAGCTCCACCTCAAGACCGTTCTTGCCGTACGCCAGCTCAACCCGCACGAACATCCTCCGGTTTCCGCCCCGTAACGGGGCTTCCGGCTCTCCGGGAGGACACTCTCTCCCCGGCGCGGCGATTCGCTCTGAGGCGGGAAAAAAAGTCCTGCAGCAACCGGCGGGCTTCCGCTTCGCGGACGCCCGGCACCACCTCAGGGGCGTGATTGAACAGGCCCGGCTTCAGCAGTGCGACCCGCGAGGAGACGGCACCCGCCTTCGGATCCGGGGCGGCGTAAAACAGACGCTCCACCCGAGCCCACACCAGGGCGCCGGCGCACATGGCGCAGGGCTCCAGCGTCACGTAGAGGTCGGAGCCGGTCAATCGATAGTTGGACAGAAGCTCGCCCGCTCTTCGCAAGACCAGGATCTCCGCATGGGCCGTGGGGTCGGATCTCTGGATGCTCCGGTTGTGGTCCCGGGCCAGAAGCTCCCCATGGCGCACCACCACGGCTCCTACCGGCACCTCTCCTTCACGGGCGGCCTGCCAGGCCTCCTCCAAAGCGACCTCCATCCAACGATCCACCGCTTCCGTCCCCATCGGATTCCCAATCCCCCAAGTTGAGCCGATTCCGGAAATCATAACAGTCCGCGCTGAAGCTCCGGCGCCTCCGAAGCGAGCCGATTCCGGTGATTTGCAATGATCCCGCAACACTGGCATAAAATCGATTTCCGGAAGCTGCGAGGCCTCCCCACAATTCATGTTCGTCCCCCGAATTTCGACGCCCATCCTGACCGCAGTCCTGGCCTCGTGCCAACCTTCGACCGAGACCGTCACCTTTTTCCACACCGGCAGTTTGTCTCCCCTGGTCGAGACCGTCTCCAAGCGGTTCGAGAGCATGCATCCCGGTGTCGTGGTGGTGCGCGAGTCCGGGGCCGGCCTGGACCTCATCCGCAAGTTGCCGGGCCGGACGCGGGGACCGGATCTGCTGGCGGTTTCGGACCGGCGCCTGCTGGAGCGGCTCCTGGATTCCGGCAGCGTGACCCGCGCCTTCGAATTCCTGGGGAACGACATGGTGCTGGCCACCCGGGATCCCGAATTCCTGAGTCCGACCCGGCTTTCCGGGCGGTCCCATCGGCGCTGGTACGAGATCCTCCTGGAGCGGGACTACTCCTACGGCATCGCCGATCCCGACCGGGACCCGCCCGGTTACTGCGCCCACATGGTGTGGAAGCTGGCGGAGATGCACTACGAACGCCCCGGCCTCTACCGGCGGCTCCTGAATGGGCTGGATTCGCGCTGGATCTGCCCCGAGTCCGGCGAGCTGGCGGCGCTGCTTCGGGCCGATGCCCTGGACCTGGCCTTTCTCTACCGGTCCACGGCGCTCCAGAACGGGTTGGCCTTTCTCGACCTGCCTTCCCAAATCGCTCTGGGTGAAACCCCCTTTGGCGCGTCCTACTCGCAGGCGACTCTCCGGGTCACCGGCAAGGCTCCCGATTCCATGACCGAGTTCAGGGGCGTCCCGATTCGGTACGGCGTGGCCCTGATGAGGGAGAACAGTCCCTGGGCCGAACGCTATCTGGACTACCTGTTGAGCCCCGAGGTCCAGGCCCTCTACCGGGAGTTGGGTTACCGCAACATACCGGTGACCCGGATTGCGCCCTGGTAGCCCCGGTCCATTCCCGCCGCTCGATCGGCCCGTTGCCGCCAGGACGCCGCCGGATTCTCCGCACCGGAACCGCGTTGCGCCGCGTTAGCCTTCTGCAAGCTTCTGCCCGGCACCGCTTTGGGGTAAAGTGGCGCCACCATGGGAAGAATACGCACGATGATCCCCCTGCTGCTGATTCTGACGGTCTGGGGTGCGCTCGCCGGAGGGATCAGCCTCTACATCGACTATCTCTGGTTCGATGCCGTCGGCTACCTGGAAGTCTTCCAGACCACACTCGCCTCCAAGTTCCTGTTCTGGCTGGCCGGATTCGGCGTCAGTTTTCTGATCCTGGGTGGGAACCTCTATCTGGCCGGACGGCGTCACCACGGCATCTACTGGATGAGTCCCGAACTCCAGGCGACGGCCCGGAAGGGCACGCAATTCGTCTTCTGGGTCGCCATCCTGGTCCTGTCGGTCCTGATGGGAATGGTGGTCCAGAGCCAGTGGCTGGCCTTCCTCCAGTTCTGGAACCAGGTGCCGACGGGATCACAGGATCCCATCTTCTCCCAGGACATCTCGTTTTTTATCTTCTCCCTGCCGGTCCTGAGCTTCCTGGTCCATCTGGGACTGGTTCTGGTCGTCCTTTCCGTACTCGCCGCCGCCATCACCTACGTGACCCATGGCCACCTGGCCTACCTGCAGCGCCTGCAACTGAGCCAAGAGGCGCGAGTGCACCTGACCATTCTGGCTGTGGCGGGATTCCTACTGCTGGCCGGACGTTTCTGGCTCAATTGTTACGAGATTCTCTACAGCCGGGAGGGGGTCATCTTCGGCGCCGGGTACACGGACGTCTACGCCCGCCTTCCCTGCACCATGATCCTGGCCGGCGTCTCCGTCCTGACCGCCGCCGCCTTCGCCGTCTCCATCTTCGGGAAAAACCTTCGAACGGCCGTCTATTCGGGGGTCTTCTTCGGCGTCGCGTACCTGGCCCTGAACCTCTATCCCATGGTGATTCAGACCTTCATCGTGGAGCCCAACGAGCTGCAGGTGGAGACGCCCTACCTGGCGCACAACATCGGCCTCACCCGCAAGGCCTACAACCTGGACAAGATTGAAGTGCACGACTTCTCCGGGAGCGGCGACCTCTCCCGGGAGGACATGGCGGCCAACGAGACCACCATCGGGAACATCCGCCTCTGGGGCTGGCGGCCCCTGATGGACTCCTACAACCAGCTTCAGTCGATCCGCTCCTACTACGAGTTCCAGGGGGTCGACCTGGACCGCTACGTCATCGACGGGAAATACCGGCAGGTGATGCTGTCGGCCCGGGAACTGGACTTCAGCAAGATCTCGGAGCAGGCCCAGACCTGGATCAACGAGTATTTCGTCTACACCCACGGCTACGGACTCTGCCTGAGCCCGGTCAACGAGGTCACGCCGGAGGGACTTCCCGAGTTCTTCATCAAGGACATCCCGCCCCAGAGCAACGGGAGCTTCGAGATCACCCGTCCCGAGATCTACTTCGGCGAGAAGACCGACAATCCGGTCTTCGTCAAGACCGCTCAGGAGGAGTTCGACTATCCCATCGGCGACCGGAACGCCTTCACCACCTACCAGGCCGAGAGAGG
>JAPOYZ010000586.1 GCA_026706325.1 Candidatus Aminicenantota bacterium | reverse complement strand
GTCAAGGTCGACTTCCATTGGAGCAAGTACAGTCCGTATCGTTGGGCCCGGAAGGAAAAGGACATCCTGATGGCCAAGGAGAGCGACCTGGACTGGAACACCTGGCTCATGGGACGCCCCTACCGGCCCTTCGACCCCCGGATCTTCCGCTGTTTCCGGCTCTTCAAGGACTTCTCCAGCGGGATCATCGACCAGTGGATGAGCCACGGTATCGACCTGGTCCACATGCTGTCGGGTGTCACCTATCCCTCGAGCGTCGTGGCCCATGGCGGGATCTACCAGTGGAAGGACTACCGGGAGAATCCGGACACCCAGGAGATCACCCTGGAATACCGGAAGGGAGACGGGAAGTTCCTGGCGGTGTACTCCACCAACTGGATCAACGGATACGGCAGCGGCACCCGGGTCCACGGGACCCTGGGAAGCTTCAAGGGCGAGGCCATTTCCCATCGTGATGACGACTGGCATTTCACCGGCAAAGGGGTGAAGTCCGACGGCAGAGTGGCGGACAAGGTCCCGGTCGAAGGGGATCCCGGAGAAACCGACCACATGGCCAACTGGCTGGACGCCGTCCGCAGTCGAGATTCGAAACGGCTGTATTGTCCCGTCGAGGCCGGCTACGGTCACTCCATCGCCTGTATCATGGCGACCGATTCCTACTGGAGCGGGAAACGAATGGTCTTCGACCCGGAGAAGCGCACCATCCAGGCCGGATAGGAGTGGGGACATCCTTGTCCCCCTCTTCATCCCCGACCCGTAACCGTCGCCTGGAAAGCCTCCGCTCCCAGACCCCTTTCTTCGGCCCGGATTGCAAGGCCCCGTAGCCGGCGGGGGAGCTTTCCTCTTACCTCTCCACCATCCAGTTCCGGTGGCGCAGGTCGTGTTCCCGCTCTCCAATGAGGCTGGGAAAGCTCCAGATCTCATGTTGGATCTCTCCCGACAAGATCTTCGACCGCTCCAGCAGAGACAGCAACTCGTAGACGCGCGACTCGACTAGTGGAAAATAGGCCCCGATGTTGTAGGAGCCCTGGGCGCCGGGCCTGGTGTCCAGAACCGGCCAGACCCCGCTCTCGTTCTGCTGAGCGAGGATCTTTTCCAACTCCTCACTGACAGACTGGGAAACGGACTCGGCCAGTTGGGCCCGGGCCAGGCGGACGGGTCCGGGCCGCGAACCTCCCAAGCGCTTTGCCAGTTGCGGCTCCAGCCGCGGCCCATCGGGTCGCTTCATAAAGGCCGACCACGGAAAATCCTCTTCCGAAACCTGATCCGGGTTGGCCCAGACCGCCGAACCGGTCTTCAGGAAGGCCGCCCGGTCCTGAGGGGTGTCCAGGAAATAGGTCTTCCAATTCTTCAGGTCCACGGCGATGGGACGGCCCGACCTGTGGTCTACCAACTGGCCCCGCATCGACACTCTCTCTCCGGCCACGTTCACCTCGACCAGGGCGCTCTTTTCCCACTGGAGGTAACGGGCGACCGGTTCCAGGTATTTGCGGTCCCCGGTCAGGTCATAGAGGAAGAAAAGGTTCTCACAGGCGCTGGCGCTGGACCCGGGAGAAAGCCCCGGAGGGTGATAGACCCGGGACCAGACCGGCTGGTTCCGCCCGTCGTAGGCCAGGGCCCAGCCGTAGGTCGGGGGACCCAACTGGGCCGCGAGGTGCCAGTCGCCGTTTCGAACGATGGCGTCCCGGTACCTGTCCAAACCGGTCAGGTGATGGGCCACCTGCATCACCCGAAGCTGGTTGCGCTGGTTTCCGTTGTCGAACTCGGCCCCGTGGGGGTCCTGGTTGCGGTTCTCGCTGCGGCCTTCCTTCAGGTTGTAGGTGTAGCCCCAACTGCCGTTGGGGTTCTGGGCCTTGAGGATGAAGTCGGCCGAACGCCGGAAGCCCTCCAGCCACCGCTCCTCCAGCGTCACCAGGTAGAGCCGGGCCATGAAGAGGGCGGCCTGGCTCTGGCGGCCGTCCTGAAAAGTGGGAAAGTCGCGGTGGACGGTGCGGCGGTGGGAAGTGAGGACCTCTCGCCGGGGTGTCGGCCGCCCGCCTGTGTGACGGTCGTAATGGTTGACCCAGTAGCCCTCCGGCTGCTGGGCCGACAGCAGCCATTCTCCCGCCTTCCGGGCCACTTCCAGGTAGCGCTGGTCCCCCAGCACCTGATAGGCGTACAGGAAGAGTCGTCCCGCTCCCGGCGTGCCGTTCCTGCCGTGGGCCAGCTCCATGAAATGGTCCAGGCCGGGATGGAAATAGGTGCGGTAGCTGGTTTCCCCCGGCAGCAGGTGAGGCCAGGCGTAGAGGATGGCGCTCCAGGCTCCGTCGACCTGGAGCCGGCTGATGAAATTCAGGTGGCGGCAGACGGCGTCCGTGACCCGCACCGCCGCCTTCTCCGGCAGGTGAGTTTCCCGGCCCCTCAGCGCCAGCATCTCCTGCACCGTCACGTCGCTGATCTTCAGCTCGTCGAAGCGCGCCGCGGCAGTCTGCAAGACGACCCCGGGATCGAGACCCTCGCGGCCCACACCCCCGTAGTAGGAAGCGCCCAGAAACAGAATGTGGAAGCGTTTCACCTCCAGGGGTTTCCCCACCGCGAGACTTCGGAGCCGCCCGTCGAGGGCCAGCCACAGCCTCCCCTTCCGGTCATCCCAGGAAAACAGCAGATGGTGCCAAGTCTCCGCCTCCAGTTCGGAGACCGGAAAGTCGAGCGTGCCCACGACCTCGCCGTCCCCTTTCCAGTGACGGCCCGCCCAGGAGAGCCGCAACCGGTTGTCGCTCGTCTTCCACACTTCCAGGTCTCGGCGCACGGCGGCGGCCGAAAAGAAGCAGTGCCTCCGCCCGTCCCGCCAGATGTTTTGCCCCGGTTTGCTTCGGACCCAGAACTGGATGGTCCCTCGGTCCGGTCGCATGTTGCCGTGGGCCCGCAGGTTGATCTGGGCTCCCGGGACGTCGATCTCGATCCCGCCGCCGACCCTGCCGGGAACCGAAGCGTCGTAGTTGCGTCCGGCCGCGCCCATCCCGTCGCGCTCATAGTCGGGCTGGATGTCGTCGGAAGCGTCGAAGCGGGCCAAGAGGGTGGTGTGCCGGTCCCGCTCCACGGGGGCGCTCACCCAATCGGGAAGATCGGTCGTGGTTTGAACCGGCCGGCCGCCGGCCGGAAGAGTGGAAGCCAGTAGGAGAGTCGCCGCCAGGAGATTCTTAGTCGAAATGGTGTCCTCGGATCGAGTCCTTCAGCGCATCAGATAATCCCAGCGTGCAGCCGCTCCCTTGACGACTTGGGGAACATCCTGGGACAGCAGGTAGCCTTGATCCATGAGCTCAAGGGCGACTGTGACGACGCGGCCCAGGTACTCTTCCCGGCTCCCGTACCTCTCCTCGATGGAGGGACGCGGATCACCCGCCTCAAGGCGCTCCTGTTTGGTCCGGGCGAAGGGAATGTAGGAGCCCCGGAAGCTGCAAATTTCCGTCGGCGGCCCCTTTCCGGGGCCGAAGAGGTTCCATCCCGTGTAAGTGGCCAGGGGCACCGCTATTTCCGGAAGGCGAATCCCCGCCAACTCGTTGCCGTCGGCGTCAATGTGGGGGACCAGGATCGGAAAGGGTTCGCCGACTCGAGGCGGCTGGAAGCTCACGATGCCCTCGGAACGAAACCGGGGCCCGTAATCCACCCGGTACGCCCGGTGGATTCGGGTGGGCGCCCGAACTCCCGGCAACCGGGGAAAGTCGAACTCGGGAAAGGGGACCAGCGTGTCCTGGTCCAGGCGCGGGTAGCGGCTGGGGGGCGGGGTGGTGCCGTCCGCCACCCAGCGGTCCAGGGCCAGGAGCAGGGCGCGCATCGTCCAGCGAATCTCCAGGGGATTGTTGAGTTGTTCTCCCGTCGTCCGGTCGGAAGGGAAGCGTCCGGGGGAGTGCTGGCTGCCGGTGAAGAGATAGTGGCGAACCTGCTCCACCGGCTCCACGTCCCCGGTTCCGTCTACCGTGGTGTGAATCAGGGAAGAGGCCCGGCCCCAATACTCGTACGACGAGTTGGTGTAGAAGATCTTGGGGCAGAGCTCCGGCCGGGCGAAGTGAATGAGCAACCCGTCGGTCCGGCCGGTTGCAGGATCGGTCTGGGCCATGCTGGTGAAGGGAAAAATGTCGGTGGGATAGAAGAAGTTGGCGAAGGGCTGAGCGTCCCGGGACGGCTGGGCGAAGCGGTGGTTGAAGCTGCCCCGTCCCGCACCCGCCACGTGTGGCATGAGTCCGTCGAAGGCGCGCCGGTTCTGCTCGTCCTCGTTGAAACCCTGGTAGAGGAAGGTCCGCAGGAACCGTCCGCTCTGGGAGCTGCCGTACCCCAGGGCCCGGTTCAGGGCGCTCCGGGGAATGGACAGCACCGGATCGCCTTCGTACTTGAGGTGGGAGATCATGTCCCGCACGGCTGCGGGGCCCAGTCCCACCAAAGGGGGATCCTGGGCCCGGTAGACCACTTCGTAGATCCTGTGGGGCTCGAATCCGCCTTCCAGCAGCACGTAGTTCGGGTCGGCCACCGGCCGTCCCTCTTCCATTCGGGCGAATCGCCAGCGGTCCCGGGGAATGGTCCGGCGCTCGCCCTCGACTGTATCCCGGACCGTCATGGCATTCTCGGGGTCGTCGGGATCGGACACGGGATAGGGAATGTGCCTGCGGTCCGAGAGCAGGCGGTGTTGAATTTGGGTCTTGGGCACGAAGTCGCACCTCACCAGTCCGGTGATGGGCCCTTCCGGACCCCGGGCGATGGCCGGATACACGCGAACGTTTCCGGGAGTGTGGGGTGGGTCCAATTGCCAACCCAGCCAGAGGAGCGTGAATCCGCGGCGCATGAGGAATCCGTCCCCGAAGTCCTCACGGACCTTGGGATCGCGCCGGAACCGGGCCAGGCTGAAGAAGCCCAGCATGTTCTTCCCGCCCCGGTTGGAGACCTCGTAGAGCAGCGCCCCGTTGCCTCGCTCCACCTGGATCGGCTTCATCATCACGAAATCGGAGGAGAACTCCACCTCGCCCCGATCATTGAGAGGCGCTTTCCGGATGTCGGTGATGATCCGGTTGGGTCCCAATTCGGGATCGACGGCGAAGTGCACGCGTCCCGTGATCCTTTCGTAGGGGCCCACGAGGGGATAGGGCTCACCCTCCAGCAGCGGATCCCTCTCCTGGATCTCCACCCGCACGACGCGGGCCCAAAGCGGACTCAGGAAGATCAGGAATGAGGAGATGACAATGAAAAGGCGGGACATACGGACCATTAGAGTCCCGCCGGGAGAGGGGAGTCAAGAAGCAGACGTGGCGCAGTCCATCACGGGCCCTGTCCGGGTTGTTCTCACCCCACCGGCTCCCGGATCCCTCTGTCACGGACCCCGAGGAGAGTTTTTTACACCCGCTCACACCGTGAAGGACGCACCGCACGTGCTCAGAATGGAATCACCATGGGATATAGGACAGTCCTTCTGATACATTGACCATCATGCCTGTCATGCTGTCGGACGTTTACGATGCCCTGATTTCAGCCGGAGCCGAGGAAGCCAAAGCCAAGGCCGCTGCGGAGGAAGTCGTGCACTTCGATCGTCGGCTGAACCGGATTGAGGTTCCATTGGGGATTGTCGTTGCGTTGCAGATTGCGACTTTCGGAGCCGTCATCTTCCAATAGGTTTAGACGCCCCCTTTGCTCGCTTATGACCGCCTCCAACCGAGCGAGAAGGGGAACAGTCACGTTCTCGACCGCCGTTGGGTTCGGAGGTTGACAACCCCCACTCCCCAGGAAGCCGTCGCTGGCACCGACGGGTTGCTGCGCAAAGTTGGAGTCGGGCCAAGGCGTGAGGGTGACGTCCTGTTACTTTTCCCGGCGGTTGCAGTCACAATGACTACATGGGTGAGCCACTCGTCGTTGGGACCCGGGAGTTCAAGGCGCGGTTCGAGACTTATCTCCGGCAGGTGCGCCAAGGGCGTATTCTGACCATCACCGACCGGGGCCGGCCGGTAGCGGAAGTGATACCGATCGAGTTCGCCGGCCGCTCTGTGGACGCACGTCTGGCTCGTCTACGGAGGCAAGGCGTGGTAACGGGCCACGCGAAACCGTTGCCCCCGATCTCCAATCCGATCGTGGGAAGAGGCCGGCGCTTCTCTGAGGCTGTCAGCGAAGATCGGGAGCATCGAGACCTCACCGCATCAGGTAGTCCCAGCGGGCGGCCGCTCCCTTGACGACCAGGGGAACATCCTGGGACAGCAGGTATCCCTGATCCATGAGATCGAGGGCAGCTTCGGCGACTCGGCCCAGGTATTCCTCCCGGCTCCCGTACCTCTCCCGGATGGAGGGCCGGGGGTCACCTGCTTCGAGACGCTCCTCCTTGCTCCGGGCGAAGGGAATCCACGAACCGCGGAAACTGCATATTTCCGTCGGAGGTCCCTGGCTGGGGCCGAAGAGGTTCCACCCCGTATACGTGGCCAAGGGGACCGACATCTCCGGCAGGCGGATCCCCGCCAGCTCGTTCCCGTCAGCGTCGACCTTGGGAACCAGGATCGGGAACGGGGCGCCGACTCGGGGCGGCTGGAAGCTCACGATGCCCTCCGAACGAAACCGGGGGCCGTAATCGACCCGGTAGGCACGGTGGATTCGAGGGGGTATCCGGACTCCCGGAATCCGGGGAAAGTCGAACTTGGGAAACGGGACCAGAGTGGCCCGGTCCAAGCGGGGATACCGGCTCGGCGGTGGAGTCTCGCCGTCGGCCACCCACCGATCCAGGGCCAGGAGCAGGGCGCGCATCGTCCAGTGGAAGTCCAGAGGATTGTTCAGTTGTTGCCCCCGCGTCCGGGTGGGAGGAAAGGGGCCCACCCCATGCTGGCTGCCGGCGAAAACGTAGTGGCGAACCTGATCCATCGGCTCCACGTCCCGGGTTCCGTCCACGGTGGTGTGAATCAGGGAGGAGGCCCGGCCCCAATACTCGTACGACG
>JAPOYZ010000655.1 GCA_026706325.1 Candidatus Aminicenantota bacterium | reverse complement strand
GGGGGCGGCGTGCAAGGTCTAGTTCGACAACAACGAAGACACCGGCTTCTGGCGCCAGCCGGGCCTGGGAATGGACGAGTACTTCGAGGACTACCCCAAGATGCCCATCCTGTGGGTGGTCGGCTGGTACGACTGGTACCCGAGAACCATCAGCGACGGCTACCAGAAGATGGTCCAACTGGGACGCGAGAACCAGTACCTGCTGATCGGACCCTGGACCCACAACAACTTCGACACCTCCCAGGGAGACCTCAATTTCGGCAACCGGGGGGACGGCATCGACACCTACGACAAGTTCCGACAGTTGGAGCTGAAATGGTTCGACCGCTGGATGAAGGACGACGAGAGCGTCGACCTGGGGAAGCCGATCCAGGTGTTCGTCATGGGCGGCGGAGATGGCCGAAAGGCTCCGGACGGCCGGCTGAATCACGGCGGCGAATGGCACTACACGGACCAGTGGCCTCCGGGGGGAGGCCGGCCCACGAAGTTCTTTCTGCACGCGAACGGCAGCCTGTCGGTTGAGAAGCCGGCTGCCTCAGGCTCATCCACCACCTACACCTACGATCCCAACGATACGGTCTCCAGCAACGGCCGCTGCATCATCTCCTACGGTCCGGCGCTCAAGCTGGGCTTTCGGGGCATGGGCCCCCGCGACCAGATCGAGTTGGAGAGCCTGCCGGGACACGGCATTCCTGGCCTGCCCATCTCCTCGCGCCCGGACGTTCTCGTCTACCAGACCACGCCCTTGGCCGAGGACGTTCGGATCGCGGGCAACGTCAAGGCGGTGCTCTGGGTCTCCTCCAATGCCCCCGACACCGACTTCTACGTCAAGCTGGTCGACCTCTATCCGCCCAGTGCGGACTACCCGGCCGGATATGGCGTGCCCGTGTCGGAAGGGATCTTGCGCGCGCGGTACCGGGAGAGTTTCGAAAAATCGGTCCTCATGGAGGAGGGGAAGAAATACCGGCTCGAGTTTCCGCTGCAGCCGGCGGCCAACGTCTTCAAGGCGAACCACCGGATTCAGATCCACGTCACCAGCAGCAACTTTCCCAACTTCGACATCAATCGGAATACCGGCGACCCGCACGACCGGGGATGGCGCATTGCCAACAATACCGTCTATCACCAGTCGGGGAACGCGTCCTTTATCGAATTGCCGCTCTATCCGGTGAAGTAATGGAGGGGGCCTGTTAGTCCCCACTGAGGGGGCGATTTTCTTGTCGCCCACTCCGAGCTTTCCCGCTTGGTCTCGGGGGTTTGTTACTCCGGAGATCGGCGACTAGAAAGTCGCCGCTCCTTCCTTAATCTTTGCCCAGGATCAGGCGGCGGCGGTCTTTCTCGCTGACGCGGATCCGGACCTTGCCGGCGATGAGCCAGAAGAACAGGCCCAGCAGCAAGCCACCGATGAAGAGGCTCCACTCCAGAGGGAAACCGTCCGAGCGTGAAAACGGCTCGTAGGCCGCAACAGCCAAAAAGAAGAGCGTGCCGGCGACCCCCAGGCCGGCGGTGTAGACGCCGCCCGGGACGCGGAAGGGACGAGGGGCATTCGGCCGTTTCACCCGCAGGATCAGGACCCCCAGGCAGACGAAAAAAAAGACCGTGGCCAGACACAAGACGGCCATGCCCACAATGGGAGAGAGGCCTCCGCGGCCCAGGAAACTGCCCAATGCGCCGATCAGGCCGACCAGTAGGACCGCTCGGCCGGGGGACCCGAACACGGGGTGGACCGCGGCGAATCCGGCCGGGATCATGCGGGCCCGGCCCAATGCGAAGACCAGCCGCGAGGCCGCGATGAAGATGGGATTGAGCGTCGTGATAAGACCCAGCAGCCCCGTGAACACGATGATTCTTCCCAACAGCGGTGAATCGAACCTGGATTCGTAGGTGGCGGCGGTGGTCAGACCCTGCAATCGGACGGCCTCCGGCCACGGAGTGGCCATGGACATCGAGAGAATCAGCAGACAGTAGAAGGTCCCGCCCGCGGCGATGGAAGCCGCCATCATCAGCGCGGCCCTTCTCATGGGGGTTCCGGGCGACTTCTCCTCCATGACCTGGGGGATGGTGTCGAATCCCGCCATGAAAAACGGAGCCGTCATCAGGGCCGCCAATATTCCGGGCCAGACCGATCCCACCTGGTCGCGGTGGAAGAACGGTTCCAGGTTTTCCGTCTCTCCGAAGGCGATCCCGGCAATGATGAAGACGGCACAGGACGCGATGAAGACGGCCGTGAGGAGTTCCTGGAACCGGGCCGCCAGCTTCATTCCGCGATAGATCACCCACGTCATCAGAACCATTCCGACGAGGGCGATGAGAAGGCTTCCCAGGCGGACCGGATGGCCGCCCACGGAATACAGTTCCGGTCCCGAGATGCCCGGAAAGAGCGCGTCCGCGATCAAGGCCAGCGAAATCGCTTCCCAACTGGTCACGGCGATGTACTCGAAGGCCAGCAGCCAACCGCACAGGAAGGAGAGGCGGAGACCGTAGACTTCGTAGGTGTACGCGACCTCGCCGCCGGCGACGGGGAACATCCCCGCCATTTCCGCATAGCAGAGAGCGATCACGAGCATGATCACCCCGCCCCCCGCGAAACCGGCGATGGCCCCGAGAGGGCCGGAAGTCGAGAGCCAGACGCCGGGATAGACGAGCCATCCCACTCCGACCACCGTGCCGTAGGCCAGCATGAAGAACTGGCGGGCGCTGACCGCTTTCTTCAACTGCGGGCGCGGAATCGGATTGGTCATGCGAGGAGCGGCGGTTTCCAACCGCCGATTCTTGATTCGGAGCAGCGGTTTCCAACCGCCGGTTCTTGCGGTGACAAGATTGTCCCCGCTCCTGAGAAAAAGGGGGCAATTTCCAATCTCCCAGTCTTCGTCGCCAAGTTTGTCACAACGGAGTGCGGCGGTAAGAAAACCGCCGCTCCACCGGCGACAGGAAAGTCGCCGCTCCTTTCCTTTTTCTACCGGCATTTCGCCGGGCAGAGGCCGGTGGGGAAGCTCCTATCCTCCTATCGAAACAGTGAATCGATGGTCTTCAGAACTTCGTCCACCAACACGTCTCCCCCTTCGGGGCCGACCAGAAACTTGTCGGCGCTGTATCCGCCGCCGGCGACGGCTTCCGTCGTCGGGAGATAGCCCGCCAACTGACTGGCCAATTGCACCGTGAAGGTCAACACGGCCGGGCTTCGCGCCTGGATGCGGATGGAATATTCCAGGTAGAGTTCAAAAGGGATGCTCACCAACGCGACGTCGCCCAGCCGGATCACGTGGACGCGGAACTTTCCGCCGCCGTCGATGGGATAGGGCGGCTCCCTCGACGGGTCGGCTCTGGGAAGGTCGAGATGCAGGACCTTGTGCCGGAGAGGCAAACTCTTCTTGAGCCCGGACTTGGAGTAGGGCAGGACGGCGTCCAAAGCGTCGGCGATGCGGTGGGCGATCTCCTGCCGGCTGGAAATGCCCTTCCGTTCCAGCATGATCTGCTCGGCGCGCTTGCGAAACATCAGGTGCGGCGAAATGTCCCCTGAAGCGGCGCATTGAGGAAAGATGAACCAGTCCGCTCGATGACGTTTTCGGACTTCCTGCCGGACCTCGTGCCAGAAGTCGGCGGAGACCTGCGAGAGGCCTTCCGTCTCCTGCGAGGGGGCGGCCAGGTTGATCACGACGCCAGTGAGCTCCTCGCGGTCATTCCAGAAGAAGAGCATCGGCACCCCGGGGTCCTCGAACCCTTCGATCCCGATGAAGTCATCCCTGCTGGTGTCCCCGTACATCACCGACTCGCCGCTGCGATAGACGGCGCGCCGGTTGTGTCCGACCACGGCTTGCCCCAGTCCCCAACTGATGCCGGCCGGCTTGCGGCTCTGCCAGGCTTTGACCAGACCTTCGGACAACCGGTCCACCAACCACCGTCCGTACTCGGCCGAACTCATGGCCGCCGGCGGCGGTTCGTCGCCCCACCAGATGCTGAAGGTGCCGTCGACCTGACCCGGAGCGGTATGGGTGTGCGTAGCGTGAAGAAACACCTTCTCCGGGTCGAGATCCTTCAGCTCTTGCGAGACCGAACGCCGCAGTCCCTTTTCAGTGACCTGCCGGATGTAGCCGAGGTCGCATGAGATCATGACGGCTTGTTCCAGAGAACGGCCGTCCTGCCTGGTCTCGAGCGCCAGGACCGTCGCCGTCAGCGGATCCCGGGCCCGGCCGGCGATGCGTGGGTGCATTTGGCCCACCAGCGCCACTTCCCGCGGCGGCGTGATCTCCACCTCGGCCCAGCCCACATGGAGCTTCCCTGCCGAAGCCAGGCCCTGAGCCGAGAACGCCGACAATGTGAGCGCAATAACGAGATGGCAAGGCGCGGCCACCGGAATTCGTTTCATTATGATTCTCCGCGAGTTAGCCATAAGATACATAGTGAACCGGCAGCCTTCGAGAGTCCCATGGTCGACAAGTGGAAGAAATCAAGGGAGTTCCTGGTTCGGGCCGAGGGGTCTTTGGCCGGCGGCGTGAGCAGTCCTTTCCGGCGCAAATCTCCGGTGCCGCTTTTCTTTCGGGATGGCTCGGGTTGCCGCCTGGAAGACGTGGACGGGAACCGCTACATCGACTACGGACTGGGCTGGGGCCCTCTGATCCTGGGCCATCGCCACCCCGCCCTTCTGGAGACTCTTCGGGTCCAAGTGGAGAGTCCCTTTCACTACGGCGCCCAGCACGAGCTGGAGTCCCGCCTTGCCGAGCGGGTTCAACGGCTGGTTCCGTGCGCCGAACGGGTCGCGTTCACTTCCAGTGGAAGCGAAGCGGTGCAACTGGCCCTGCGCCTCTCGCGAGCCTTCACCGGGCGGAAGCTCGTGGTCAAGTTCGAAGGCCACTACCACGGCTGGATGGATTCGATCCTGGCCAGCTACCATCCCGCGCTGGAGGAAATCGGGACCGTCGAGCATCCCCGGACCGCACCCGGCACCCGGGGGCAGCTCCTGGCGGCGCTGGACGATCTGCTGGTCTGCGCCTGGAATCGAACGGATCTGGTTGAAGGCCTCTTCCGGCGGCACGGCGGCGAGATCGCCGCGGTGATCATGGAGCCGGTCTTGTGCAACAGCGGTTGCCTGCTGCCGCGGGAGGACTACTTGCGCAGCATCCAGGAGATCTGCGCGCAACACGGCGCCCTCTTGATCTTCGATGAGGTCATCACGGGCTTCCGGATCGCCCTGGGCGGCGCTCAGGAGCACTTCGGACTCACCCCGGATCTATGCACCCTCGGAAAAGCCATCGGGGGCGGCCTGCCCTTCAGCGCGGTGGGCGGGCGGCGCGCCATCATGGAGCAATTGATGGACGGCGTCGCCTTCGGCGGGACCTACAACGGCAACCCCCTGTCCGTAGCGGCCGCCGACGCCACCCTCGCCGCGCTCGAGAAAGACGGCGGCGCACCTCTGGCTCATGCCCTGGCCATGGGAGAGAGGCTGATGGGAGGCTTGCGGACCCTTGCGGCGGACCGGCCGTTCCCGGTGAAGATCACCGGTCTGGGGACGGCGTTCAGCGTGCACTTCACGGAAAAGGACGACCTGGTCGACTATCGGGATACTTTGGAAGACGACACGGACCGTCTGAGCCGGTTCGTCATGGAGGCCTTGAGAGAAGGCGTTTACCTCCTGCCCGACGGCAGATGGTACGTCTCGGCCGTCCACGGCGAGGAGGACATTGCCGAGACGCTGGACAAGATGTCACTGGTATTCCAACGGCTATGCTGAACTCCGCCCCACTCCCGGGTCTTTCGGCACTGACACTGAGGACCATTCTTTCGCTCCCGATTCTGCTGGGGTTGGGGCAAGGAATTCGGGCGGCCGGACAGGAACCCGCCTGCGGGGGGAATTACCAGGAAGCCCTGTCACTGATTCTCCAGACTCGAACGGTGGAGGCCAGGGACAAGCTCCGGGAGTGCGTGGCCGCCGGCCCGGCCAGCGCCGACCTTCACTATCAGCTCGCCCGCACCCACATCGTCGACTTCAACCAGTCGCGCACCGCCGCCGCGGGACGGGAATCCCTGGGGCAGGCCGTTCGTGAGTTGGACCGGGCGCTCGCCATCAATCCCGAACATCTCAATGCACTGCGGCTGAAATACCCGATCCACCGGGGAAAGGGGAGCATTTACTACGACCCCGGGAGCGCCTACGAACTGGCCCGGAAGGTCATGGCTCTTCAGCCCTCGTCCCACCCCTTTCTGCTGAACGTCGCCGAGTGGATGGGACTGAGCGGGGTCCGATTCTACGTCGAGAGCGAAGATCGGGTGCCGCACGATTCCATGATCGGACTCGACCGCGCCGCTTCCCTCCTGGAGCGGATGCTCGGTCAAACGGCGCCCTTCACGCCGAACGAGGAATCGGCTCTCCTCCTGCTGGGCAAGGTCCAGGCCAAGAGCGGCCGGCACCTCCAGGCCATCGAGACCTATCAGTCCGCGCTCCTCCGGCGCCTGACGCCCGTCCAGCGGATCGATGCCTTCCGCGGAGTCGGCACCAGCCATATTCACCTGGGAAACTACCCGGCGGCCGGGAAGTCCATTCTCAATGCGTTGCAGATTCGAGTCGATCCGTTCAGCCAGTGGCTGTTCAAGGTGGTCCTGGACCGGTTGGGAAGTCTTCCGGTCGATTTCCCTCCCGAACTACTATTTCCGCTTCGTTCGGAACCGGCCGACCGGCTGAATCCGCCGCTCCTGGAGTTCACCGACGTGGCCGCCAGTCTCGACGTCAACCGGCGGGACGGCCACGGGACCTGCGCCTGGGGCGACTATGACGGCGACGGCGACCTGGACCTGCTCCTGGGCGGGAGGGACACTTTCGTCGCGCTCTACCGCAACGACGGGCGCCGGTTCGTGGAGGTCACGGAGCGGGCGGGCCTGTCGAAGGTCCCTTCGGGCTACAGCCTCAACTTCGTCGACTACGACAACGACGGAGCCATGGACATCTACCTCTGCCTCAACGGCTG
>JAPOYZ010000185.1 GCA_026706325.1 Candidatus Aminicenantota bacterium | reverse complement strand
GCCAACGGCTATCCCATGGGCGCCGTGATCGGCCGCCGGGAGGTGATGGAGGCAGCCCAGAGTTCTTTCATCAGCAGCACCTACTGGACCGACGCCGTGGGACCCACCGCCGCCGTCGCCGCCATCCGCAAGATGGAGCGGGTCCGCCTCTCGGAGCACACCATGAGGATCGGCGCCAAGGTCCACGACGGTTGGAGGATACTGGCCCGCCGGCACGGAGTCGGCATGAAACCGCACGGCCAGTACCCCATGTCGCACATGGCCTTCGGGCACGGCGAGAAGAATCTGGCGCTGCAGGCGCTGATGACCCAGGAAATGCTGGACCGGGGCTACCTGTCCACCGGAGCGTTCACCGTATCCCTGGCCCACACCGACGAGGTCATCGACGGCTACCTGGCGGCCCTGGACGAGGTCCTGGCAGTCCTGAAAAAAGCCCTCCGGAAGGACGACCTGGAGTCCAGGCTGAAGGGCCCCTTGCCGGAACAGGGATTCGGCCGGCTGACTTGAGAGTTTCCGGTCGGCGGCGGCCCTTGGAACCGTAATCCGCCCCCGGCTACAGCGTTTGTCTCCGGAAAGACAAGCTCAGCATTCATCCGCGAAAAGCGCTTCAGGCCTCGCGTCCGCCAATCCCTATGCGCATTTTTTCTTGGACTCATCCAAAACCGCCACTCACCCCAGGCAAACCGGTTGCAAACTCGGGCACTCGCGAGACCGGGAGGACCGTGATCCGATCATCCAGGGAATAGGTTTCGTTGCCAGGGTAAACGATCCAAAGATGTTGCAATTGCAGGTCCGCGATCGCCACTCGCATCGACTTGGTAGTGCGGGGAGCATCCGCCAGCTTGACCTCCACACCGTAGTATCTACCGGAGCGGGTAAACAGCAGATCGAGTTCAGCGCCTGCGTGCGTGGCCCAGAAATAAACGTTGCCGGTTGCCAGAGCAGCCAACAACTGCTCGATGGCGAATCCTTCGAACGACGCTCCGACTTTGGGATGTCCGGCCAAGTCCTGTTCGCTGGTCACGCCGAGCAGGGAGTGCAGCAGGCCAGTATCGCGCAGGTAGACCTTGGGCGACTTGACCTGTCGCTTTCGGAGATTGGGAACCCACGGCGGCAACACTCGCACCATGAACGCTCCGGCAAGGATGTCCAGGTATCGGCGTGCGGTGTGCTGATTGGCACCGAGTGCACGCGCCAACTCGGTCGAGTTCCAGACTTGGCCATGGTAATGGGCGATCATGGTCCAGAAACGGCGAAGGGTCTCGGCGGGGATCGTGATCCCTAACAGCGGAATGTCACGTTCAAGGAAAGTGCTGACGAAATTCGTGCGCCAAAGTGCGGACGCCGACAGATCAGGCGCCAAATACGAGCGGGGAAAGCCGCCCCGCAGCCAAAGCCGGCGCCAAGATGCGGCGCCCACCTCACTAATGTCGAATCCGGAAAGATCGACCAGGCCGACGCGGCCTGCCAGCGACTCTGAATAATCCTTGAATATCGGCAGGTCACCTACATATTTTCAAGGATTATTGTTCATTTCATCCGTTTCGACGTGATCTGCGCAATCGTTTTCGCCGGCGACGGGGTCGACGGCGATTCCATCCCGCCGCCTGGGCGGCCAGGACGATACGTGCACACGCTTTCGCGTCCGATCCCGATTCGTGATGGCTCAACGGGATGCGGAGCCGCCGGCAGACATCCGGCAGTGCCGTCGGATAGATCCCCCATTGCTTCCGCGCCAACTGCACCGTGCAGACGAACGGCTTCCGGGGAGCCTTGACGCCATAGGCGGCGCAACAGGCGTGGAGGACGCTTCTGTCGAACGGCGCGTTGTGAGCAGCGACGAACTCCGCGCTCTCGATCCAGGGACGGAGAGTCGGCCAGAGTTCGCCGAAGGTGGGCGCATGGCGAACGTCCTCCCAACCAAGTCCGTGAACCCAGGTAAAACTGAACTCCGGCGCCGGCGGACGAATCAGAAACGTCCGCGACACCTCGATCTCGCCCTCGCGGCCCACGACGAGACCCACCGAACACGCACTGTCCCGGCTGTCATTGGCGGTCTCGAAATCGATGGCGACGAATCTGCTCATGCCTTCAAGATCCGTTGTTGGAGGTCTCTGTTCCAACCATGGCCGGCGACACTCTCGCTGGCCAAGCCGGGGGCAACTCTCTCACCTCCATGTGACCAACCCGCTCGCGCACACTCTTTTTTGTTTCCGTTTTTCTCTTTCCCGGTTCCCCTCTGCTATCATTCCCCTCCGATTCGGCCGGTAGCCATCACCTGAGATCCGGGCGCCGCGTTCATGCCGGCGCCGGAAAAGCCGGCCTGGGAGGATCTTGAAATGTCCCATGAAGCCGACAGGACGACTGCCCATTTAGGTGCGCCCCCGGAAGAAACCGACCAGATGCCGGTCGTGCCCTATCGGGTCCTTTATACCGATCTGCCCGTGTACTCCGACGCGGCGTGCCGCAAGCAGATTTCCGATGCCCACATCGCAGTCCTTCTTCCATTGGACCCCGACGACCAGATCCTGGAATTGGACGTTGTTCCGACCCGCGTGAGCTACCAGCCGGGCCAGATCATCACCTGGGATCTGAACAACAAGCGCACCTGGGAGGCGGGCTGGTACCGGAATCCGGACAGCGGACGGGTGGAACAGGCTTGGACCATGCACGTCGAGTTTACAGGCAAGCTCATCCAACCCAAGACGCTGGAGGCGAACCGGGCGAAACTGGCCGACCTGGAGCGCAGGATGGCGCCGGTCGCCGCCGCGGCCGGAGTCGGACAGCATTCCTCGACCCGGATCAACTGACCTCCGGCGGGTCCGCCGCCACACCGCCGAGCAATTCTTCGAGCGCCGCTCTCGTTTCGGAATCCGGCTCCTCGGAGCAACGCCTGCGGACGGCGTCCAGCGCCTCGCCCGTGCCCAACCGCGTCAGAGCCCACCCCGCGTGGCGCCTGACCATGGGATCCTCCGAGTTCAGGAGATTTGTCAACTCCGGCGCCAGACCGGGGTTGCCGGAGTTGCCCATGGCCACGGCCACGTTGCGGACGAAACCGCGCCACTTGGCGCGCTTGACGGGACTGCCGCTGAACCGTTCTCGGAATTCGTCCGCCGACAACTGGGCCAGATCCCAGAGTTCGGGCGACCGGTTGACGGGACGGGGGGCCAGTTCAGGGACGGAGGAATCGGGAACCGGATGGTTCCAGGGACAGACGTCCTGGCAGATGTCGCAGCCGAAGACCAGGTTGCGCATGGGCTTACGCAGCTCCTGGGGAATATCCTCCTTCAGCTCGATGGTCAGATAGGAAATGCAGCGGCGGCTGTCCAGCAGGTAGGGTTCGACGATGGCATCCGTGGGACAGGCGTCGATGCAGCGGGTGCAGGAACCGCAATGGTCCAGGGCCGGTTCGTCAGGGTCCAACTCCACATCCAGCAGGATCTCGCCCAGGAAAAACCACGATCCCAGCTTCCGGTCCAGAAGATTCGTGTGCTTCCCCAGCCACCCGATGCCCGCCCGGGCCGCCCAGTATTTGTCCATCACCGGACCGCTGTCGACGTAGAATCTCGCTCCAACTCCCGGCACTTCCTCCCGGATCGACTCCAGGAGCCGGGCCATGAGGGATCCCATGACCGAGTGGTAGTCGTCCCCCGACGCATACCTGGAGATGACTCCCCGCCCGGGATCGTCGTAGGGCAACGGCTGGGAATGCGGATAGGCCAGGGCTACGCAGATCATGGAGCGGACGCCCGGCAAGACCCTTCCCGGATCGAGCCTCTTTTCGGCCTGGCGCTCCAGATAGGCCATGGAACCCTGGTATCCGAGCTCCAGCCAGACCCGGAGGTTTTCGCCGGGTCCGGGGTCCGCCGACGAGACGCCTACGGCATGAAATCCCAGCCTGCGGGCTCTCTTCTTTATCCTGCGGGTTAGCTGAGCGCGAAGATCGGGATCCATCCCGGCCCGGCCCTCAACCACCGGCCGAGCCCGGGCGAAGGGTCCACAGACAACTCTTCCCGGACCCAGGGGCATGTGATACGTTTCTTCCCGGCATGGGGTCCGAACTCTCCCAAACCTTGGTGATCGGTGTCGTCATCATGACGGCGCTCGTCATCGTGCAGACTCTTTTCACCAGCTTCCTGCTGACCGCCACACTGCGCGGTCTTGGCTCATTGTGCCAGGAACTGACCCAGACGTCCCGGCGGCTTCGGCAAGCGGTGAGGCAGGCCGACGACGGATTGGAGGAAATGATTCCCGTGCTGAAGATGGTGTCCGGCTGGGCCAGCGAGGCCACCGGACATTCGGACAGCGTCCGGGATTCAGTCCGGAATATCGAGGGACAGACCGTCAGGAGCCTGGAGAAGATGCGGGCAGGCGCCCAGGAAGCAGCCTCCCAGATGAACAGGGCCCTGAACCGGATCTCCACGGAAACCTACCGCATCCACCGCACCGTCGTTGCCCCTGCGCACCAAATCTCGGATCTGATTCGTACGGGCCGGTCCATGGTCGAGAATTGGTTTGGCCGGAACCGGCGGCCCGCCGACGTCTACACCACGGACGAAGACAACTTCATCTAACCCGATCACTGCTGCGATGTCCCGGCTTCCAGACAGGAGGCCCCACCCGGACGGGATGATCTGTCCAGTGCAGGAGAGTTCTCCCTGCGATGACAGGGATGTGATCTATCCTGGTGCGGATCTTTGCCGAAGGGAGCTAACATGTGGGAAAACGATTCGCCGGAACCATCGACCGCGTCCCGAGGGACTCTCCCTCCAGTTTCTACCCAACAAGACGCCGTGAGGCTGAACGGGGACCGATCCGTCATCGGCTCCAGCATCACCATCCGGGGGGAGGTGAGCGGATCGCAGGACTTGGTCATCAAGGGCTGTGTCGAAGGTCAGCTCTCCCTGACCGGGGGCAACCTCACAGTAGGGAAGGAAGGCCGGATCAAGGCCGACCTCCAGGCCAGGGTGATTCAGGTTGATGGTTTTGTAGACGGTCTCCTTCGGGGAGAAGAGCAGATTCTCCTGAGTGAAACGGGACGCGTCCGAGGCAAGCTGATCGCTCCCCGAGTCATTCTGAAAGAGGGTTCCAACTTCAAAGGCACCGTCGACATGGGCAACCGCATGCAGGATTCCGCCGAATAGCCGGTTCGACGTTTGGGCTTTGCGGTTCAACCGCACTGCCGGTCCGCTGACCGGACAACTCTTCCTGACCCGACTCACCTTGGAAGTGTGTGCCTCCCGCCTGTAATCTACTCTCCCATGTCTTTCGTCGTTTCGTTCGGCCCGGTCTGGTAGGCATTTCACACTGTGGCAGTTTCCGCCGGTGATACCGCACCCGACTTCGTTCTGAAGACAACGAAGAATGAAACCTTCCGGTTGAGTTCGTTTCGCGGCCGGAAGGTGGTGCTGTTCTTCTATCCGGCGGACAAGTCCCCGGGGTGCACCCTCCAGGTTCGCGGTCTCCGAGACATTCATGAAGACCTGGTGGAACTGGGCGTGGAGGTGATCGGCATCAACAGCGCCAGCGTGGACTCACACCTTAATTTTTCCGAATGCAATTCCCTTCCCTTTCAGATCGCCAGCGACCCGGACAACGTCGTTCGCCGCCTGTACGGAGCCTATTCATGGGGGCTGCCCGGGCGCGTGACTTTCCTGGTGGACGAGCAGGGGATCGTGCGCGAAGTTTTTTCCGCGATTTTGCGGCCGTTGACCCATGTGAAACGAGTCAAGGCGTGGGCCCGGAAAGGTTGAGACCGGGATCAGGGACAAGGCTCCGGGACGCCAGTGTAAGATACCGTTACCGTCCGGCTCGACGTAGCCGTATTTCGGGAATTCATGACCAGGTTCGGGGACGAGTTCTTCAAAGGGGTTGCCCGGTATCGGATACTGTAGGCTCTCATGTTGACAACAGAGAATCGGAGGGAAAATGACACGAAGTATCTTATCCGTTGTCGCCATCGTCGCCTTGGCGCCGCTCGGGTGCCAGAGCGTGGAAAAGCCGGCACCCGTCGGGGGCGAAGATGTATCGCAACATGCCGAACCGTCATGGGGGTATGAGCCACACAACGGCCCGGAGCACTGGGGGACGCTCGACCCGGCGTTCAGCGTGTGCTCCACGGGCGAAGAGCAGTCTCCCATCGATCTGACCGCCGGCCGGAACGCGGACCCGATCGCGATCGAGTTTGAATACCCACGGACCCGCATCGCCATCGAGAATAACGGGCACACGATTCAGGTGAACCCGGACCCCGGCAGGGGCATCGTCCTGAACGGGGTACGCTTCCACCTGCTGCAGTTTCACTTCCACCATGCCAGCGAGCATACGGTCGACGGCATTCAGTTTCCGCTGGAGATGCACCTGGTGCATCGGAATGATGGCGGCTCGCTTGCGGTGGTCGGAGTTCTGTTCCAGGAAGGACCGGCGAACGACGCTCTGGCGCCGGTCTGGGCGCACCTTCCAACCGAACAGACGGCGCCGGACGTGATTCCGGGCGAACTCGACCTGGCATCGTTGCTGCCGGCTGCCCGAACCACGTGGCGCTACCGGGGATCGCTCACGACTCCACCCTGCACCGAAGGCGTCAATTGGATCGTCCTGACCGAGCCCCTCACAATGTCGCCGGAGCAGATCGCCGCGTTCGGCGCCATCTATCCGAACAACTTTCGGCCGGTGCAGCCGCTCGGCAAACGTGTCCTGGACTGTGGATAACGACCGGGGCGTTCACGTCGGCCTGCGGTCAGGGATCTGAGCGCCTACTGCGCGGACCGGCGATCGAGGCGCGCCGTCATCTCGACGAGTTGCCCCCGCCTCAGCACCAGTATCTTGACCTGGTCTCCCGGTTTCCGTGACCGGATCAGGTTGCGCAGGTCCCGGAGATTGCGTATCACCTGCCCGCCGAACTCCACCAGCACGTCCTTCTCCTCCAATCCCGCCTCGTGGGCCGGACTCCAACTCAGGAC